>CAYFLP010000028.1:0-15447 GCA_964344045.1 uncultured Bifidobacteriaceae bacterium | reverse complement strand
TAGAGCGCTGCCTTTGCAAGGCAGAAGTCAGGGGTTCGAGTCCCCTAGCCTCCACAATTCAGGGCGCCATCACCCGGCTCCATGCCTGCGATGAACCGCGATCGAGACTGTGCGGCAACCCCTAGAGTCGGGCCATGCGACGCAATCTCACGATCCTGGCTGCCACGGCCCTCTCTGCAGCCGCAGTAGTCGGCGCCATCCCCGCCGCGCATGCCGCCGAGGATCCCTTCCTGCATGCGCAGGTGGGGCTCACGTACACCGTCTACGAACCGCAGAAGGCACTCGGCCTGAAGATGGGCGCCGCTCATCAGACGGGATTCCAACTTCAAGACTGCGCCGGCAGTGATGAGCAGGTGGATGCGGTCTACGGAGGCCGTCTCAATGCGCAACACGAGGTCGTCGGTCGGTCGTTCACGTTGCTCGAGTCATTGAAGGGTTGCGAGGACGGTCCGGACGGCGTTGGACCGGCGGGCACCTTCACCGCGTTGGGAGCAACCGCGACGGTCATGGGGTCCTGTGCGGGTGGGAAGTCGACCTGCTCGAGTGCCACCAAGCAGGGAGTGCGCAAGCAGGCCTACACGACGGTCACGCTGCCAGCCGCCTCGGGCCTGAAGCCGACGTTCGTCGAGCTGTACACCACGGGACTGTCGTTTGCGCAGATCCGCACGATCGTCGGGTCGTTGAAGGCTGTCCAGTAGGCGACTCCCACGCTTCAGGCATCGGCCGTTCCGCGGGGCCCGGGCCGCTCTCGCCGCGAAGGGCGAACCTCCGGCCCTGCGCGACGCCCGCGTGCCCCGTGCTCGACTGCGCGTGGGAGGATCGTGCGCATGACTACGACTGCCACGCTGCACACCAACAAGGGCGACATCAAGATCAACCTCTTCGTCGATCAGTCTCCCAAGACCGTCCGCAACTTCACCGGGCTCGCCGAAGGCACCCAGGAGTGGACGGACCCGCGCGTGCGCGCCAAGTCGACTGCCCCGCTGTATGACGGCACGATCTTCCATCGCGTCATCCCGGGCTTCATGATCCAGGGCGGAGATCCGCTGGGCACCGGCACCGGTGGCCCGGGCTACCGCTTCCCGGACGAGTTCCATCCCGAGCTCACCTTCGATCGCCCCTACCTCCTGGCGATGGCGAATGCCGGCCCGAACACCAATGGCTCGCAGTTCTTCATCACGGTGGCACCCACCACGTGGCTGAACTTCAAGCACGCCATCTTCGGCGAGGTCGCCGACCAGGCCTCGCGCGACGTCGTCGACGCGATCGCCGGCGCGGCAACCGGCGCCAATGATCGTCCCAAGGAGGACATCGTCATCTCGTCGGTCACCATCGAGCGTGACTGACCAACCCGTCACTCCGCCGCCGGTCGGGTGCTATCGGCACCCTGATCGAGCGACGCGGATCTCGTGCGCCCGCTGCGGGAATCCCATCTGCAATGAGTGCATGAACCCGGCGCCGGTGGGATTCCAGTGCCCGCAGTGCGTGGCCGCTGCCACCCAGGCCACCCGTCAGCCGCGCACAGTGGCCGGCGGCGCACTCATTGCCCAGCCTGTTGTCACGTACGTCCTCATCGGGCTGAACGCGGTGATCTTCCTCCTCCAGTGGATGGTGGGGGTCAATGAGGTCGCCAACAACTGGGGCATGTGGCCGGTGGCCATCGGCGTCGGCGGCGAGTGGTGGCGCCTGCTCACCGCAGCCTTCCTGCACGGCTCCTTCTTGCACATCGCCTTCAACATGTACGTGCTCTACGCCCTCGGGCCCACACTCGAGCGCATCCTCGGGCATGCCCGCTACCTGGTGCTGTATCTCGTGGCGGCCATCGGCGGAGGCGTTGCCTCCTATGCCTTCTCCGACATGCGCACGGTCTCGGTGGGGGCAAGCGGTGCCATCTTCGGCCTGATGGGCGCCTTCGTAGTCGCCGGTCGCCGTCTGCGCTATGACATCACGCAGGTTCTCATCCTGATCGGCATCAACGTCGTCATCGGCTTCGTCTCGTCGAGCGTCGACTGGCGGGCCCACCTCGGTGGCCTCGTCACCGGCGCGGCAGTTGCTGCCGTGATGGTGCTGCCTTCCCGGGCGCACCGCACCGTCATGCAAGTGGGTGGAGTTGCCGCCATCGTGATCGTGCTGGCACTGATCACCATGTGGCGTACCGCTCAGATCCAGGATCTGCTCGGCGCGATCACGATGTAGTTCCGCTGGTGTCAGCCTTTGTGAACTTGTTCCAATTACACGCGTGTAAGTAATCCCCAGCTGTGGATGACGGTGTGGATAACTACTGCCACTTGGTGGCGAGGAAGAATCCCACGGCGATGAATCCGAAGCCGATGGCCACGTTCACGAGGGCATTCCAGCTTCCGCCGATCGAGTTCATGATGGGGATATCCGCGCCGGCAATGTAGAAGACCACGATGTAGGCCAGCCCGATGACGAAGCAGGCGACCATGACGGGGGCCAACCAGGACGGCGAGCCGATCTTGGCAACCTTGCGCTCCCCCTTGCTGGGCGGCGGGGTGTAGACGTCCTTCTTGCGACCCTTGGACTCCGGCACAGGCTTCCCTTCGTTCGTCACGGCTGCTGCCGTGACCGGCACGAGGACACAGCCTGCCAGAATGGGGCCGTGGTGCGCATCCTCGTCGTGGATAACTACGACTCGTTCGTCTTCAATCTGGTCCAGTACCTGGCCCAATTGGGTGCAGAGGTGACTGTACGCCGCAATGACGAGGTCACCTTGGACGAGGTCCGAGGATATGACGGCGTGCTGCTGTCACCGGGCCCCGGCACCCCTGAGGACGCCGGAATCTGCATGGACGTGGTGCGCGAGTGCGGGGGCGACCTGCCCATCTTCGGGGTCTGCCTGGGGCATCAGGCGATCGCGGCGTCATTCGGTGCCACCGTCGACCGGGCGCCGGAGCTTCTGCACGGCAAGACTTCCCTGGTCTTCCATCAGGACACCGGGGTACTCGAGGGCCTGCCATCGCCGTTCACGGCGACGCGGTATCACTCGCTGGCCGTGATTCCCGAGACGGTGCCTGGCGACCTGGAGGTCACCGGCACGACGGACAGCGGGGTCATCATGTCGATCCGCCATCGCACGCTGCCCATCGAAGGCGTGCAATTCCACCCGGAGTCAGTGCTGACCGAGGGCGGACACGCCATGCTCGCCAACTGGCTGGCGGCCTGTGGCGACCCTCAGGCCCGCGAGCGAGCCACCACGCTCAGTGCTGTCAGTGCCGTCAGTTCCGCCGGTGCTGTCAATTCCGTCGGTCCAGCGACCTAGCGGTCCGTCCTGGTCACGACTCGACGCGAGCGGCCTTCAGTGCCCTGCGCCGCGCAGCATGCACGAGGATCGCCGATAGCAGCACGGTGATGAATCCGCTGATCGCCATGACGCGCAGTGCGGCCACCTGCGCCTCCCCCAGGCCACCTGTTGTGGATATCAGCTCCTGACTGGCGAGCGGGTTCGTAAGACCGAGGTCGACGGCAAGATCCGCAGTGAAGGCACCCATGCGCACTTGTTCAGCGGTCTGCTCGGCTGATTCGGCCGGCAGGCCAGCAGCGGTCAGCGAGTGTGCGAGCGAATGCGTGAAGACGGCGAACGCAATGGCACCCGACACCACTCCGCCGAGGATCGACCCCACACTCCACATCGCATTGCGCAGCGAGGAGGCGAACCCGGACGCACCTTCGGGGGCGCGGTCGAGCAGTGCCTGGGTGAGCGGCCCGACAGTGGCAGCGGTGGGCAGCGCCACCAGGCACAGTGCGGCCAACGGCACCCATGGGGCAGAACTGGGAGTGACGACGAAGAACGACAAGATCGCAACCGCTGTCGCGACGAGCATGGCGATTGCCGCGCGCTCAGCGCCCCACCAAGAACTGATCCGACCGCCGATGAATCCACCGAAGACCGCTGCTAACTGGGCGCAGGCCAGCAGCAGCGAGATCTGCACGAGCGGCAAGGCGAAGTGATACTGGAAGAAGAGGTTGGTGAAGAAGAAGAAATTGACGCCGATGGCGAGCCAGATGGCAAGGATCAGCAGGAGGACGCCGGGTGAGTGGAAGATCCGCAGGTCCAGGCCATTCGCGGGCTGCTTGCGCACCACCATCACAAGGGCGATGGCAGCCAGCACAGAGCAGGCGACGGCAATGGATGCGAGCGGACGGTTGCCCGCGTAGGTCGAGGCCGCGAGGCCTATGCCGGCCAGGCACAGCCCGGCCAGCAGGGGTGCCCACAGCTCCCTCCCGGCAAGTGGCATCCGGCGCGAAGTGGGCATCCGCAGAGCCAGTACGGCGACGACGACCGCGAACGCAGCCCACACCACGGGGACGACCCGCCAGGAAACGTTGTCCGATAGCCACGAGGCAACGACCGATCCCACGAGGAAAGTGGCGGGAGCCAGTGCTGCGAAGTAGCCGAAGAGGCGGCCGCGCGCTCTCTCATCCTGGGCAGAGGAGTTGAGGATGGCAAGGCCCGTGATCGACAGGACCACGCCGCCGACTCCGTCGAGTGAGCGGCCGAGCACGAGCATCCCCCAGTTGGGGGCCCAGATCACCAGCACAGCGCCCAGGAGGAAGGCAGAGATGCCAGCCAGCAGCAACGGCCGGTAGCCCAGTCGGTCGCCCAGGATGCCTGCGACGAAGACAGCCATGAGGCCTGCGGCCGATGGGATGCGCGACAAGCCGGTGACCTGATCGACGGACATGCCCAGTTCGACCTGCAGGGGGACCATCATGAATTCGAAGGTCGCCATCGTCAGCAGCGACGTGAACAGGGCAAGGAATGCCGTCGCGACACCGCGACTCTTGCCTGGAGAGACCTGCCCGGGCACTGTCACGGATTAGGCACGGGTGACGGCGATGCAGGAGCGAAGGGCTCATCCGTCGCCGCAGGCACTGTCTCGGCCGGCTCCGTGGGAATCGGCAGCGTCGGTGTCGGCTCCGGCTGGGGCTCCGGAATTCCCTGGGCGACCGTGATGGTGACGATGGAGCCGCGGATCAGCTCCTCGCCGCCCTGCGGGGTCTGGGCGAGCACGTTGCCCGGGTACTCGGACGCAGACTCCTGGTAGACCACCTGGATCTCGAAGCCGCGCTGGGCCAGATCGGCGCGGGCCTGCGCCTCGGAAAGCCCGACGACCTTCGGCACCTTCACCAGGCCCGAGGAGACGATGATGTCGATCGCGGTCCCTGCGTCGACCTGCGTTCCCTCGGTGGGCTCCTGCGACAGCACGTAGCCCGCTGGCTGCGGCGAGTTCTTCTCGGTGATCGAGCCCAGCTGCAGGTTGTTGTCGGCGAGGGCAGTACGCGCGTCATCAATAGACGTGAGCGCGATGAGCTGTGGCACCGTCGTCTGCTCGAGTCCGGAGCTGACCGTGACGTTGATGGCCTGGCCCTGCTCGATGCTCTCGCCGGCGACCGGCTGCTGGCTGATCACCGTGCCCTCGGGCCGCTCGGAGGTCTCGGGCGTCTGCGCGCCCAGGCGCAAGTCGTACTTCTGCAGCTCACCGGATGCCTGCTCGATGGTGAGGCCATCGAGCACGGGCACCTGCACGAGCCGGGTGCTGGGCTTGAGGAACTGCATGACGACCAGGGCGCCGATGACGGCCGCAGCGAGGGCGACGATCGCAATGGCCCAGAACGCGACGCCGCGCCTGCGTCGCTTGGGGCGTCGCTCGGAGTACATGACGGCAGAGGAATCGACAGCAGCGGCCTGGATGGGAGGCATCATGGCCGTGCGATCGGCAGTGACGGCCTGGATGGCGGCGGTGACGGGCGCGCCCGCGACGGCGCGCTCGACATCCGCACGGAACTCGGCTGCGGTCTGGTAGCGATCGTCGACGCGCTTGGCCAGGGCCTGCAGGACGATGGCGTCGATGGCGGGACTCACGCCATCGTCGAGCTGCGACGGAGGAGTGGGCATCTCGCTGACGTGCTGGTAGGCGATCGCCACGGGCGAGTCGCCCGTGAACGGCGGACGCCCGGTGAGGAGCTCGTAGAGCAGCACGCCCGTCGAGTACAGGTCGCTTCGGGCATCGACGACTTCGCCACGGGCTTGCTCGGGAGACAGGTACTGGGCAGTGCCCATCACCGCCGACGTGGCAGTCATCGTGCTGCCGGAGTCGTTGATCGCGCGTGCGATGCCGAAGTCCATCACCTTGACGTCGCCCGTGCGGGTGAGCATCACGTTGGCGGGCTTGATGTCGCGGTGGACTATGCCGTGCCGGTGGGCGTAGTCGAGCGCAGACAGCACCCCGGCAGTGATCTCGAGCGCGCGCTCGGGCAGCAGGCGCCTGCCGCTGCTCAGCAGTTGACGCAGGGTCATGCCATCGACGTACTCCATGACGATGTACGGGACGACCACCCCGGTGCCGTCCGGCCCCACGAGCAGGTCCTCGCCCGTGTCGTACACGGCGACGATGTTCGGATGGTTCAGTGCGGCTGCGCTCTGCGCCTCGCGGCGAAAGCGGGCCTGGAAGGAAGGATCACGGGCCAGGTCGGGGCGCAGGATCTTGATCGCCACCCGGCGCCCGAGGCGCCGGTCGCGTCCCTCGTGTACCTCGGCCATGCCGCCACGACCGATGACATCGCCGACCTCGTAGCGATCGCCGAGCATGCGAGTCTCGCTGGACATGGCCCAATCCTCTCAGGAGTTGCCGCGCTGCTAGTGCAGCACGGCCTCTATGACCTTGCGCGCCACCGGTGCTGCGAGGGAGTTGCCGCTGACCTCGGCGACGCCGGCATCCTCGACCACGACGGCGACGGCCACCTGCGGCGAATCAGCCGGTGCGAACGCCACGAACCAGGCGACGGCCGGCTGGTCATTGCCCGTCTGCGCTGTGCCGGTCTTTCCGGCTACGCGCACGCCCGGGATCTGGGCATTGCTGCCGGTTCCGTCATTCACGACATCGACCATCATCGTGGTGAGCTGATTGGCGTTGACGGGGGTCATGGCCTCGGCGAACTGCTCGGGTTCATAGGTGCGTAGAACCGCGAGGTCCGGGCCGCGCACTTCCTGCACGAGGTAGGGGCTCATCGCGATGCCGTTGTTGGCGATGGCGGCGCCGACCATGGCCATTTGCAGGGCTGTCGCGCGCACGTCGAACTGCCCGATGGCCGACTGCTCGGTCTGCGCCTGGTCGATGTCCTCGGGGAACAGGCTCGTCGCGGCACGCAGGGGGATCTCGAACGAATGGTTGAAGCCCATGCTCTCGGCCTGGGTCCGCAGGGCCTCATCGCCCAGTTGCTCGCCCAGCCAGGCGAATGCGGTGTTGCACGAGATCATCAGGGCCTGTCGCAGGGTCACCATGCCCTTGGGCCCGCAGGCCTGGCCGTTCCAGTTGTGGAGCTTCTTGGTCGAGTTCGTGAACTGATAGGTGGCCGGCCCGGGAATCACCGACTCCGGGGTGAACCGCCCCGAGGCAAGTGCCGCTGCGGCGGTGACCAGCTTGAAGGTAGAGCCAGGGGGATTCAGCGCCACGATAGGCCGGTTGAGCAAGGGCTTATCGGGGTCGGCCTGCAGCTTGTCGTAGTAGTCGCGGATCGCGGCGGGGTCGTGGCTCGACAGGATGTTGGGGTCGAAGGACGGCGACTGCACGCTGGCGAGGATGCGCCCGGTAGCCGGCTCGATGGCGACAACGGCGCCGCGCTTGCCCTTCATCTCGCTGAAGGCCGCTCGCTGGGCCCGCTCGTTGATCGTGGTCGTCACGGCACCGCCTTGGGGCTGACGCCCGGCGAACAACTGCTCGGTACGGTCGACGACGAACAGGTCCGAGCGGCCGTTGAGAATCCGGTTCTCGGTGCGCTCGAGGCCGGTCGCTCCGTAGACGAGGGAGTAGAAGCCCGTGATCGGGGCGTACAGCGGCCCGTTGGAGTAGGTGCGCAGGTAGCGCAGGGAATTGCCCGTCTCGACGGACTTCGCAACCGGATCGGGGCCGACGAGGATCGGCCCGCGCTCGCGGTCGTACTCCTCGATCAGGATCCGCTGATTGCCCGATCGATCGCGCAGGTCGCCTGCCTGCACGACCTGCAAGATGGTGAGGTTCACCATCAGGGCCACTAGCAGCAGTGCCAGCACGAATCCGATCTTGCGGATGGAGCCGCTCATACCCGCCGCACCACCTGCGTGACCGCATCATCGGGCGAGGGCTGCACGACCGCTGGGCGCCGCGAGCGATCGGAGATCCGAAGCAGCAGGGCGACGATGATCCAGTTCGCGATGAGCGAGGATCCGCCGTACGACAGGAACGGGGTGGTCAGGCCCGTCAGCGGAATGAGCTTGGTGACGCCGCCGATGATGACGAAGACCTGGAGGGCCAGGGTGATCGACAGGCCTGCTGCGAGCAGTTGGCCGAAGGAGTCCTTGACCGACACGGCGGCGCGCAGGCCACGTTCGATGAGAATCGCATAGAGCAGCAGCATGGCCATCAGGCCGGTCAGGCCGATCTCCTCGCCCAGTGCGGCGACGATGAAGTCGGTATTGGCGAAGGGGACGAGGTTCGGGAAGCCCTGTCCGAGGCCCGCGCCGAGGATCCCGCCGTTGGCGAAGCCGAAGAGGGACTGCACGATCTGGTAGCCCTGGTCGTTGGCGTAGGTCCAGGGGTCCAGCCACACGGTCACGCGAAGGCGCACATGGCCGAACATCTGGTACGCGAAGTACGCGCCGGCCACGAACAGGATCGAGCCCAGGATGAGCCATGACCTGCGCTGGGTAGCGATGTAGAGCATCGACACGAACAGGCCGAAGAACAACAGGGACGTCCCGAGGTCGTGCTCGAAGATGAGCACGCCCAGGGAAACGAGCCACGCGATGAGGATGGGCCCGAGGTCCTTCGCCCGGGGAAGCCCGATGCCCAGCACCTTGGTGCGCACCAGCGCAAGCGAATCGCGCTTCTCGACCAGGTAACCGGCGAAGAAGATCGTCAACAGGATCTTCGCCATCTCAGCCGGCTGGAATCCCAGGCCCCCGATACGCACCCACAAGGTTGCTCCGTTGATGGTCGTGCCGATGACCGGAGCCAGGGGCAGGACCAGCAGGATCAGGCCGAGGAGGCCCAGCGTGTAGGCATAGCGCTGCAGCACTCGGTGGTCGCGCAGCAGCACGAGCACCGCGATGAAGAGCATGACCGCGACCGCGAACCACGTGAGCTGGCTGTAGACGTCTGGCGTGGGTGGCGGAGTTGCATTGCGCACGGCGCGCTGGGCATTGGCGACATCGATGCGGAAGATCATGACGAAGCCCAGAAACGTGAGCAGGGTGCTGATGGGGAGCATGAACGGATCCGCGTAGGTGGCCTTCCAGCGCACGACGAGGTGCATGGCCAGTGCGAGTGCCCCCACGACTGCGGCGGTGATCCACAGGCGCTGGCTCATGCCCTCGCCCGTGGCCCAGCCAATCTGCATCGTGCCGAGAACTCCTATGCACCAGGCGAACACGAGCAGGAACAGCTCGAGGTTGCGGCGATGGGGGGTGCGTGGGGCGTTCGCGCCAGGCGCTGCGGCAGCCGGCGGCGACGTGGCGGGCGCGCTCACTGGAGATCGCCCGGGCAGCCGGTGGGGATCGGGATCGACTGGCAGTCCAGGGCCTTGCGCGCAAGCTCGCTCACGATCCGGTCGGCATCGACGATGTCATGAGCCGCGATGGTCTTGCTCACGAGCTCCTGGTCGAAGTACGGCAGCGAGCCGACCGCGATGCCCGAGTCGGAATACAGGGTCGACAGCTGAATGCCCAGGAGGGTCTGATCGGTCCCCTGGTAGACAGCGACGGTCCCCGTTCCGGGGCTTCCGTTGAGGCCCACGTACCACCTGCTCGACACCCAGGACTTGGCCACGAGGGCACCGACCGCGACGAGGGCGATAACCACGACGAGCGCGATGATCCCGGCGATCAGGCCCCTGCGACGGGTGCGCTGAGGATCGGGTGCGCCTGCGCTGCGTGGTCGCAGTGCCCGCGACGAGGCAGGCACCACGATGTCGGCATCGATCAGTGGCTGGGGGGCTGTAGGAGGACCGTCGACATCGGGCGGTGCGTCGGGTCGATCGGGGTCTGGCTGGGCGTCGTCCGGGAAAGCGATGCCTGGCAGCCGCAGGCGCACGCGTGTCTCGCCCGCTGCTCCCACGACCACGGGCTCCTCGTCCTCGACGGCTGCGTCGGTCTCGGGAACCTCGGCGACATCGGCGACGACGACCGTGACGTTGTCAGGTGCCCCGAGTTCGAGTGCGATGTCGACGAGCCGCGTGACCGCCCCGGTCGGGTCGCCCTGCAACAACGTCCGATGCAAGATCTCGCGGGGCACGACCCCGCACAGGCCATCGCTGCACAGCATGATGCGGTCGCCGGGCTCGACGTCGGTGACGAACAGGTCGGGTTCGACGGGATTGAGCCCGTCAAGCGCGCGCATGAGGAGTGATCGGCGCGGGTGCACGGACGCCTCTGCTTCGGTGATGCGCCCCGCATCGACGAGGGTCTGCACGTACGTGTGGTCGTGCGTCAGCTGCGACAGCTCGCCATCACGGAGCAGGTAGGCACGCGAGTCGCCGATGTGCGCGATGGCCAGGCGGTCGTCCAGCCAGAAGGCAGCCGTGACCGTGGTGCCCATGCCGGTGAGCTCGGGGTCGCGCGCGATCACCTCGGCAATGCGGTTGCCGATCTCGACGATGGCGTCGTCGAGCTGGTCCAGGACGGCATCGGAGGCCTCGGACGTCATGTCGGCGACTGCCTCGATGTCCGCCACGGTCGCGACAGCGGCCGCACTCGCGAGCTCACCGGCGGCGTGACCGCCCATGCCGTCGGCCACCATCAAGAGCCTGGGCCCGGCATAGCCGGAGTCCTCGTTTCCCTGGCGGATCAGGCCCACGTCCGATCTCGCTGCGCTGCGCAGGATGACTGCCATCGCCCCTACTTCTGGACTTGGAGAGTCGTGCGTCCGATGCGAAGCGGCGCGCCGACAGGCAGCACGGTCGGTGCCGTGATGCGGGAGCGATCGATCCAGGTGCCATTGGTCGAGCCGAGGTCTTCGACGACCCACGAGCCTTCCGCCGGGTAGATCCGCGCGTGCCTGCTGGAGGCGTAGTCGTCGTCGATGACGAGGGTGGAGTCGGGTGCCCGGCCAATGGTGATCTGCTCGGTGTCGAGCGGCACGATGGTGCCCTCGAGCGGGCCCTCGATCACGACGAGCTTGGTGCCCTTCGTCTTGGGCTGCTTGGCAACCTTCGCCGGCTTGGGCTGGCGCGGGGCCTTGGCGGGTCGTGGCTGGCGTCCGGCCGGCCGGGACTCTGCTGGCTGGCGCAGGTCGCGCCGCAGTGCGAATACGGTGACCAGGACGAACACCCACAGCAACGTGAGGAAGCCCAGCCGGACGAGGGTGAGCGCGAGCTCAGACACGTCAGCCGGTCCGGAACACCAGTGGAGTGGTGCCAACCATGATGGTCGTGCCGTCACTGATCTCGACCTGCGAGATCCGCTCGCCGTTGACATACGTGCCATTGGTCGAGTTGAGGTCGCGTACGAGGACCGGCTGGCCCAGGACGATCTCGCAGTGGTTGCGCGAGGCCCCCGGATCCTCGATGCGGATGTCAGTATCGCTTCCACGGCCCAGGCGGGTCACGGCCCGCACCAGCGGATAGGCGCTGCCACCGACCTCCAGGCGAGGCTGGGCGCTGCCGAGGGCAGCCTCCGGGCTCTGGGCCCCGGCTCCGCGTGCACTGACCTCGGCCCGGGCCTCGCTGCGAACACGGAAGATCCCGGTCTCGAGCTCATCGTCCTGGGACAAGGTCACCGAGACCGGGCCGAGCAGGGTGTAGCCCTGCTCACCACCGTAGTCGCGCACCAGAGTGCTGAGTTCGGTCTGCAGGGCGTCCTTGAAGACGGCCAGGCGCCGATAGTCGTGCTCGGACAGCTCGACATGGAACACGTTCGGGATGACCGTGCGCTGGCGATCGATGATCGCCGCGCGGTCGCTTATCTCCCGCTGGAGAGCCGACGCGATCTCGACCGGCTGAACCTCAGCCTTGAAGGCGCGCGCGAACGCGCCATTGACCATCCGGTCGAGTGAATCCTCGAACTTTTCCAGCAAACCCACACAGGGATGTTACCTGCGTGCCTACTAGTTCGGCATGAACCACTCCGACGGTGCACGTCCATCACTTGTGACCGTACGGAACTGAAGTAGGTAGGTCTCTCCGCAGGGCTTCAGAGTGTTCGAGCTGGAGAATGCGAAGCGATTCGGGTCAGCAGGAATCTTGCCATCGATGGAGTCGGCCTTAAGGAACGTCCAAGTCTTGCCCGCGTCAGTGGAGCATCGGACCTCAAAGCCTTCCTTGGGGTAATTGCCCAAAACTCCACCCCCCGGAATCCCATGAAGGCCAATGCCGCTGGGGGTATCCCATTGGATCACCGCCGCTGGCGGGTCCAGCCTTTCCCGGTACACCCACGTCTCGGATGGAATGTAAACCGACGTCTTGCCGTCCTTGAGCACGGTTCGCACGCGGATGATTCCGGTTTCCCCCTCCGAGATGGGAATACGCGACGCCTTTGCGCTCAAGCTGGTGGATTCCCAGGCCCTGTCGAGTACGGACCAATCGGAGTCCTTGGTCACGTTGCGGAATTCGACCTGGTATCCCTTGATCAAACCGGGCTTGATGTTCGGTGCCTCCCACCGAGCCTCGAAACGCTCGTTGCTCAGCCACCAAATGGGATCGCTCGGCGGCGCTGCACGGGTGGTAAAGACCTGGAAGTTCTTTGTTGCCGGTTCGCTCATGGGATTTCCGACTTCGGCAACCTGCGCAAGTGCACGAACGGTGAACGTGTACGTACCCGGGCCTTCGGTGAGGGCGGACGTAACTCTAAAGGTGTTGGGTGCCGTTGTGCCGGACGCTACCTCGGTGCACTTCTGTCCTTGGCAGAAACTCCATGAATACTGGTAGAAGGTGTTGCTCGGAAGTGGCTTATCCGACGTGCTTGCCATCGACCAGGTAGCCGTGGCGTCGACCTTGTTACTCACCCCATAGACAACATCGATCGAGTGGATCTCCGGTTTGGGAAGTGTGACGTCATAACCCGAAGACCCTGGTGCTGGGGTGGGATCAGGCGCGTTAGCTCCCGGTCCCGTAGACAGCGGTGTGCCGTCGATGCGTAGGGGCATGGGGCCGACGGGGATGGTGGACGCCTTGGTCATGGCGGTGCAGGTGCCCTTGAGATCGCAGACGCGTGAGCCGAGGCCGGTGAAGTACCCGGCAGACGTGGAAACCGGCGCGGAGCCGACGTCGCCGTGCCAGACGATGGAGTAGTTCTCCGCTCCCTTGGTGAACTGGCAGACGGTGATATCGGTGCTGGCGTTGATGCAGCGCTGGAAGCGGGAGCCGACCAGCCACTCGTAGGTGGTGTTCCAGGCCTGGCGCTCGGCAGAGGCTTGAGCCGTGAACTGGATGCCGAACTTGCTGTCGGGCGCCTTGGTCCACACGAACCAGAAGGTGCTGCCGAAGCCGTAGCGCGCTGAGTCGATGTAGGTGCGGGACATGAGAGTCATGGCATTGTCGCCGGTGAGGGTGACGTGGCCCTCGCCGAGGCCCTCGAGGCCGTAGTTGATCTCGGTGTCGTAGGTGCGGGTCACGGGCGCGCCAGCGAGGGCGAGTGCTGCCCGGAACTGGCCGATGCCCTCGATGCGTGCGTTGGCACCACCGGATGCTGTCGGGTAGGAGTGGACGGAGTACGCGTCCACGGGCCAGTTGCGGGCCTTGAGCTCACGCAGGTAGTCCGGGAAGAAGGTCCCGAAAGAACCCGTCGCGCGGCTGGTGGTGTTGGCGGCAACCACCTGAGCGCCTGGGTTGCATCCGCGGATCTCCTCGAAGGCCGCCTTGGTCAGGTCGGCCATC
The DNA here is from genome assembly GCA_964344045.1 of uncultured Bifidobacteriaceae bacterium. Lineage (GTDB taxonomy): Bacteria > Actinomycetota > Actinomycetes > S36-B12 > S36-B12 > UBA10649. The sequence goes on along the minus strand of CAYFLP010000028.1, from coordinate 1,578 downwards.
TGAGCGGCTGTTCCCGTCCAGAAGGTCTGCAGGTTGGCTTCATTCCAGACCTCGTAGGCACTGATCGAGCCGCCGTAGTGCTGGCACACCGTGCGCACGTAATTGCGCCAGGAGTCGATGTTCGTCGGATTGGACTGAGGCGAGCCGTTTCCTGCCCAAGCGGGCGTCTGTCCCAGAACGAGCATCACGTTCGCATCAAGGTGTTGCGCCATCTCGACCTGCTTGTCGAGCTTGCGCCAGACGAACTCGCCTTGCTTGGGCTCGAGGTCCTTCCAGGTGGTCTCGGTATCCCACAGCCTCAGGAAGCCGACCGGGACGTTAGGAATCGTCGCTCCGTCGATGGGACCGTCGTAGCCCGTTGCAAGGTTGCTCGTCCAGTCGGCGGGAGCGTGGATCCCGAACATCTGCCGCGTGATCACGTCACCCGTCGGAGTCCCGTACTCATACAAGATCTCGGGATCGAGTGCCGGAACAGTCGTCGCCGTCTGCGGGACGACGGCGATGCGATAGGTCTTCGACATCTCCGTCACGGCAAGGCCGTCTGAGCATGGATTGATGTTGTATGCCACCGACGACTGGCTGTACGAAGGCATGGGCAAGGACTTGAGTGCGTTGGGGCACCTCAACAAGGAAGCCTGGAAGTTCGCATGCAGGCTTGGTGAAAGGCTCAGGCCCCAGGCCTTGGCATTGAGAAGAGTTGCCAGGCTCCAGTCGTCGAATAAGCCTGGATTGCGCGACTTCAGGACCTGCAACTGACTTTCGGTGGGCGCTGCTTCACTCGCAAGGAGCTTGTTGGCCTCGAGCATGAAGTTCTCGGCGGGCGGCGTGAACAATCCCAGCGAGGTGGCAACGGAGAAGATGGTGTCGTAGTTCGAGATCGGCATAGGCAGGGAGCGAGTCTTCGATGTGGGTGTGACCCGCACCGGTGTGGGCACCTGCGTGTAGGCATCGCGCTGCTCCTGCGTCCACTGCGAGGCGCCCTGGCCGTAGACGTAGACATCGGGCACGAGCTTGGCAAGCTTGATCTGGCTTGCCTTCGTGACGACCTTGGCACCGAAGTCGAGGACCCACTCCCCGCCCTGAAGGCGGCAGCCCTTCAAGACGCGGGGCTTCTTCACTGCCAGCTTGATGAGCATCTGATTGCGCAGGGTGCAGCCGCGCTTGTCCTTGGCCTTCGACGCCAATGAGGGGAACAGGCCGGGCTTGTAGCCCACGCGGAGCGGCGGCACTGTCGCGACGCTGGCGAGGATGTCGCTCGCCGTGCCCGAGGCTGAATCCACTCGCATGTCGTGCTGCGGCCACTCGCTGGACGTGGACGCGTTGACAGCGGTTGCCGTGCCGAGTGGCAGCAGGCCGACTACGAGGGACGTTGCGAGGAACACGGTCACACGGCGCATGCAGGCAGTATCGGGCTATCGTGCAGATTTGTCAGGCGCACGACCGCTCAGGGGTGACTCGGAGGGCCGGTACCGCACCACCGGCGGCTGCCTGTAGTCTTCTCTCGCCTTGGTCACCAAGGTAAAGCGCGAGTGGCGGAATAGGCAGACGCGCACGGTTCAGGTCCGTGTGCCCGAAAGG
>CAYFLP010000027.1:0-15522 GCA_964344045.1 uncultured Bifidobacteriaceae bacterium | reverse complement strand
ACTGCACCACGATGGCGGCGATGCCCGTGCTGCGTCCGCTGCACGATGCTGCCGGGCTCACTCGCCTGATCGTCAGCACCTACCAGGCGGTGTCCGGTTCGGGCCTTGCCGGCGTCGAGGAGCTGGCCTCACAGGTGCGCGCTGTCGTCGACCAGGACATCGAGGGCCTGACCCACGACGGTCGCACCGTCACCTTCCCGGCACCGCAGAAGTACGTCGCCCCCATCGCATTCGATGTCATCCCCTTCGCCGGCTCGCTGGCGGGCGATGGCTCGCTCGAGACCGACGAGGAGCAGAAGCTGCGCAACGAGAGCCGCAAGATCCTCGGCATCCCGGGCCTGCTGGTCTCGGGAACGTGCGTGCGCGTGCCTGTCTTCAGCGGACACTCGCTGTCGATCAATGCCGAGTTCGAGCGCGACATCACCCCGGAGCAGGCCACGGCCCTTCTCGCGACTGCGCCAGGCGTGGAGCTCTCGGACGTGCCCACGCCGCTGCAGGCCGCTGGTGCCGACCCGTCGTTCGTCGGCCGCATCCGTCAGGACCAGTCGGTTGCCGGCAATCGCGGCCTCGCGTTGTTCGTCAGCAATGACAACTTGCGCAAGGGTGCGGCGCTCAATGCCGTGCAGATCGCTGAGCTGATCGCCGCACGCTAGGCGTGCAGGCGCCGCTACAGGCGCAGTGGCCTGATGGGCGCGCCGATGAGCCCGGGGTCGTCGGCCCAGTTCATGCCCGGCACGTCGATGTAGAGCTCGATCTCATTGCCGTCGGGGTCTGCGATGTAGAGGCTGTGCGTGACCGTGTGGTCGCTCGCGCCGACGATGGTGACGTTGTTGGCCTGCAGTACTTCGAGGGCTTCGCGGAGGTCGTCGTCGCTGTCGCCGATCTTCAGGCCGAAGTGGTACAGGCCCACGCGGCGCCCGGCCGGCAGGCTTGCAGCATGCGGGCCGACTTCGATCAGCAGCAGTTCGTGGTGGGTGCGGTTGGAGGGCGCATTGAACGCGGCCGCGCGGAAGGGGAGGTTCTTGTCCGAGGAGTCGATGATCTGCCGCCAGCCGAGGACATCGCGGTAGAAGCGGGCGGACGCGTCGAGGTCGCGTACGTACAGGACAAGGTGGCCTAGTTCCTGGATCTCCATGGAGAAGCGCCTTCCTCAGCTGCGTGCGGCCGTGATCATGGTGAGCAGGAGACGTGAGGGCTCGAGGGCCAGCACGGAGTGCGGGACGCGCGCGCCGAGGTGCATCAGGTCACCTGGTGCCAGCGAGACCGTCCGGCCATCCGCGGTCACCTCCAGGCGACCGTCGAGGACTTGCAGCAGGACGGGCATCGCGGCCGTGTGCTCGCTGAGTTCCTCGCCGGTGTCGAAGGAGAAGACCACGAGATTGACGCCGTCGGCCTTGAGGACAGTGCGCGAGACCGTGCTGGCGGGTGCCACCTCGACGAGCTCGGCGATGCGTTCGATGCTCGTCATTGCCGGGCTGTCGGTCATGAGCTGCTCCTCTGGGCGGGTGCGCGCAGGATGGTCACGGCGAAGTCGGCGTCTGCGTGCCAGGGCCGCAGATCCCACGTGGCGAAGCGCTGCTCGACGGCCCATCCCGCTAGCAGCGCATGCCGGTCGAAGTCGGCGACCTGCATGCGGGCGGTGTGGAAGCCGGTGATCAACGGAGCGTCCGGGCGCACGTGGCGCGCGATCGAGGCAAGCACCTGCTGCTCGGTGCCCGGGGCGACGAACGTGATGACGTTGCCAGCCATGACGACCGCATCGAAGTCCCCGCCGGACGGGTCGCCGGACGCGAGGTCGAGGGTTGCGAGGTCGGCGAGCACCCACGTCGGGCCCGGATAGTCCGCGCGGGCAGCCTCGATGAGGACTGGGTCGACGTCGACCCCCGTGACCGTGTGGCCGCGCCGGTGCAGCGCTGCGCCGGTGCGGCCCTGGCCGCAGCCGGCATCGAGGATCCGCGAGCCGGGGGCCACCACGGCATCGACGAGGCGGGCCTCGCCATCGAGGTCGTCACCGCGGGCGGCCAGCTCGCGAAAATGGCTTGCGTACCACTGCGAATGGCCGTCCTTGGTCTCGGTGAACCAGCGAATGTCGCTCATGGCTGCAACTGCGGCCGGGCGAAGCCCAGGCGGTCGTAGTCATCGGCATAGATGCGGGCGACCTGGTCGAGCAGGTCGGGGGAGTAATAGTCGGCCATGCGCGTGCCGGCCCCCGTGGAGTTCTTGCAGAAGAACTCCTCCTGCAGGTCGGGTACCGCGATGAGCTCTGCGATGCGGCCCCAACTCGCGTCGAGGTCGCTGAGGTGGATGACGGCCGCGTAGTCGAGGTGACGCAGGCCCAGGTGATCGACCTGCCTGCGCCAGTGCGGGTCCTGGTCGCGGGAGGGCTGCTGCTCGATGACGTCGAGGAACTCCGCGAGAGTGATGTCGGAGGCGTCCTTGCGCTGGCCGGTCCTCGCCTCGAGCGCATCCACCACCGCCTCGCTCTGCTTGAGCCCCTGGCCGATCTTCTCCAGGTAGGCGGAGAGCGCGCGCGAGGCAGGCTCGCGGACGACGGTGAAACGCGTGAACTCCGGGGACGTGAGCACGTGCTCGAGCTGGTCGCTGGGCAGCTGGAATGGCTTCACGAAGGGAGTGGCGGCCAGGCGGTTGTGCGGGGCATCCTGCACGCGCTCGACCATCCACGGCCCCATGCGCGCTGCTTCGAGGCCGCCGAGGGTGGCCTTCATGGTGCCGCACCCCGCCTTGGGCACCTCGACATAGACGTACCCGTGCACGAGCGAGATGTGCGCGTGCATGTTGACCGAGCGCCAGCCCATGTCCTTGACCCAGGCGCGGGTGACGGGGCCGAGGTCGGCCCGGGCTGGGCGGCGATCGGGGGCGGTCACGATTCGAGGCTAAACCACCGCTGCGGTATCCGGACATGCGAGGGGCCCGGCACCTGAGAAGGTGACGGGCCCGCACAGCGTCGGGGTGGCGGGATTTGAACCCACGGCCTCTTCGTCCCGAACGAAGCGCGCTACCAAGCTGCGCCACACCCCGAGGGACGTCGGGAGTCTAGCCGAGGGTGCGGGGCGCGAGGGTCAGCAGGGTCGCCTCGGGCGGGCAGGCGAACCGGACCGGCGCATAGGGCGATGTGCCGAGCCCGGCAGACACGTGCAGGGCGCTTGCGCCATGGCTCGACAGGCCCTTGGCCCGCTTGCGATCGATGTCGCAGTTGGTGACGAGGGCGCCGATGCCCGGGATGCACAGCTGGCCGCCGTGCGTATGGCCGGCGAGGATCAGGTCTGCTCCGTCGGTTGCCATGCCGTCGAGGACCCTCAGGTACGGCGCATGGGTAATGCCGAGGCTCAGGTCGGCCGAGTCGTCGAATGCCCCTTGCACGTCGCCGTACCGGTCACGGCTGATGTGCGGGTCGTCGACGCCGCGCACGTCGATCACGCGGCCATCTGCCTTGAGGGTGCTGCGATGGTTGCCCATGTCCTGCCACCCGTTCGAGACCAGGCCATCGACCAGGTCGCCCCAGGGGAGCATCGCGCGCTTGGGCTCGAGTTGGGAGGGCCCCTTGAGGTAGCGGGCCGGATTGATCGGCCGCGGTGCGTAGTAGTCGTTGCTGCCGAGGACGAATGCTCCGGGCAGGTGGAAGAGCGGATCGAGGGCATCGAGCACATGCGGCACCGCGTCCATGTGGGACATGAAGTCGCCGGTGACGACGACGAGATCGGGGCGCAGCTCGGCGAGCGAGCCGATCCAGGCCGCCTTGCGGTGCTGGCCAGGCACCAGGTGCAGGTCCGACAGGTGCAGCACGCGCAGGGGGTCCTGGCCCGCTGGAAGCACCGGCACGGTGGAGCGGCGGAGGACGTAATGGCCGGCTTCCCAGCGCGCATAGGCCAGGCCAGCTGCCGCTGTCGCGGCGAGGCCCAGTGCGGTCGCGGCTGTCGTGCGCATTCCTAGATGGTGCCATGCCCCTGCCGGTCGCTGCCACAATGCTCGTATGAGCACCCTCAAGGAAACCCTGCAGGCCGACCTGACCACATCGATGAAGGCGCGCGATGAGCTCACGTCGGCGACCATTCGCATGGTGCTCACGGCGATCACCAACGAGGAAGTGGCGGGCAAGCAGGCCCGGGTCCTGTCCGACGAGGATGTGCTCACTGTTCTCGGCCGTGAGGCGAAGAAGCGGCGCGAGGCCGCCGAGGCGTACACCGCTGCCGAGCGCCCCGAGCTCGCCGACCGCGAGACCGCCGAGCTGGGCGTGATCGCCCGCTACCTGCCTGCGCAGCTGGACGAGGCCGAGGTGCGGGCCATCGTCGACGCGGCGGTGGCGGAGGTCGCCGCCACGGGCGCCTCGGGCGGTGCTGCGATGGGTGCGGTGATGAAGCTCGTGCAGCCCCAGGTGAAGGGCAAGGCCGACGGGGGAGTCGTTGCCGCGATGGTGAAGTCCGCCCTGGGGATGTAGTCGGCCTACGTCCCGTCGGGCGTCGTGGCGACGGGGGCGTCGTTGCTGAAGGTCTCCGGCTCGGCGGGAGTGTCCGTGGTCGAGCTGGAGTCACCCGTGCTTGAGCCGCCCGTGCCTGTGCCTGTGCTGCTCGTGGTGCTCGAGGAACTGGACGGGCTCCAGACGTAGCTGTTCGGGCCATTCGTGGCGAGGTTGTACTTGGTGCGCACGACGAAGTCCTGTGGCTCCTGGCCTGCGAGCGCCTGCTGCATCGCATCGCGCCAGATGGGGCCGGGCAGGGTTCCGCCGAATACCTGTGCGTAGTAGGTGCCGTTGACCGTGACGGCCTTCATCGGATGCGCATACCCGCCTCGCGGGTCGCCGACCCAGACCGCGGCGGCCAGGGTCGGCGTGTATCCGGCGAACCACACAGCCGCGGAGTCGTTGGTGGTGCCGGTCTTCCCTGCCACCTGCCAGTCCTCGAGTGCCATCGACGCACCCGTGCGGCCGGAGATGCCGCCGTTGACGACGCCGTTCAGCATCACCGTCACCGTGTCCGCGACCTCGCGCTTGATCACTTTCTGGCAGCTACCCGTGGGCACGGGCAGCCGATTGCCGTCGCGGTCGCGGATCTCGATGATCGAGACGGGCTCGCAGTAGAGGCCATGCGCCGCGAAGGTCGCGTATGCGTTCGCCATGGCCAGCGGCGTGACTTCCATCGTGCCCAGCGTGAAGCTCGGGACGCGCATCAGTGGGTCGCCGCTGCCAAGGCGCACGCCCATCGACTCGGCGATCTCGGCGGGCCGGCAGATGCCCGTGCGCTCTTCCAGTGCCATGAAGTACGTATTGGTCGAGTAGGCGGTCGCACGCGCCATGTCGAGAGTTCCGGAAGTGGTGCTGTTGCGCACTGTCACCGGATCGAACTTCTCGCCGGTGGTGCAGTTGACGAAATTCTCGAAGGTCGTCGGGCTGTAGGCGGGGATGTACTCGAAGGGCGAGATCCCCGAGTCGATGGCAGCCGCGAGCTCGAAGATCTTGAAGGTCGAGCCTGCCTGCATGCCGCGCGTGCCGCCCATGTCGGTGCCGACGTTGTAGTTGTAGCTGGTCTTGCCGCGCCCGGAGGTTCCCCACTCGCGGTTCTGGGCCATGGCCAGGATGTGGCCGGTGCCGGGCTCGACCATCGAGATCGCGGCTGCGCGCCGCGAGTCGTCCATGATCGGGATGTACTTCGTGACCGTGTCGAAAGCGGCTGCCTGGGCCTTGGGATCCAGGGTCGTGCGAATGGTGTAGCCGCCACGCCGGAGGAAGGCCTCGCGCTCCTCGGGCGTGGCCCCGAAGGCCGTGTTGGTGCGGATCTCGTGCAGCACGTAGTCGCAGAAGAACGGCGCGTACGACGAGGTGCAGCCGTTCGTGGTGACAGTGGGTCGCAGCAGCGTGCTCATCGGGATCAGGGCAGCGCGATCGGCCTCGTCCTGGGAGATGTAGCCGAGCTCAGCCATGCGCTTGAGGACTACGTTGCGCCGGCTTGTGCTCAGGTCAGGGTTGCGAAGCGGGTCGTAGGAGTTCGGCTGCTGGACGATGCCCGCGAGGGTCGCGGCCTCGGCGAGGGTGAGGTCGGCGGCAGGCTTGCTGAAGTACCGCCTCGATGCGGCTTCGACGCCGTATGCACCCGCACCGAAGTACGCGATGTTCAGGTACCGCTCGAGGATGTCTGCCTTGGTGAACACCTGCTCCAGGCCCAGGGCGTATCGCGCCTCGCGGATCTTGCGGGTCATGCTGTCGCCGCGAGCGCTTTGGAGTTCGTCGGCGTTGGTGGCCTGGTTGACCAGCACGTTCTTCACGTACTGCATCGTCAAGGTCGAGCTGCCCTGCCGGATCTCGCCCGCACTGGCATTCGTGGCGAGCGAGCGCAGGATGCCACGCAGGTCGACGCCGTGGTGGTCGAGGAAGCGGGAGTCCTCGATTGCCACCTGCGCCTGCCGCATCACGGGGGCGATCGCGCTCAGCGGGACCTCGACCCGGTTCTGGTAGTACAAGGTCGCGAGGGTGGTGCCGTCGGAGGCGAGGATCACGGTGCGCTCGGCGAGCGGGGGCGTGCTCAGCGCCTGGGGCAGGCTCTGGAAGCTTGCGAAGGCGTTGCGGACGGCGACCCCGGCGGAGCCGACGATCGGCGTGAGCATCAAGGCCACGATGACGCCGCCGATGAGTGCCGCGGCCACGAAACCCAGCACTCGGCCGAGGAGGCCCAGCGGGCCGGGCCGGTGTCCGGGCGGGGAGTGCATGCTCATCAGACGACCAGACTAAGACGGCCGGTTCCCGATCCCGGCAGCCGTGCCGAGGGAGCGCCGCAGGTGGTCGAAGAGGGTCATCATTCCCTCACGGAAGGTCTTGTGAAATAGCCCTATTAGGCTATATGTTTCTAGTTCTAAATAGCCTTTTTCGTCTGCTGGCGTGGGCGTAGCGTGCGCCGACACGCACAACTGCGCTTGCGCGCATTCATCAGGTGATCTGCACGGACAAGGGGACATCCAGCATGGTCTTCGACGTTGATTGGGCCACTCAGGCGGCTTGCCGCGCCACCGATCCGGACTCGCTGTTCGTGCAGGGCGCAGCACAGAATCGAGCCAAGGCCATCTGCGTCTCGTGCAACGTGCGCACCGAGTGCCTCGCCGATGCCCTCGACAATCACGTCGAATTCGGCGTCTGGGGCGGCATGACCGAGCGCGAGCGCCGGGCCCTGCTGCGCCGTCGCCCCCAGGTCACCTCCTGGCGTCACCTCCTGCAGACCGCGCAGGACGAGTACGAGCGCCAGCGCATCCTGACCGGCACCGAGCGGGTCGGCTAGCCAGCCGCAAACCCGTTCGCGGCCCCCGTCGCGCCCCGCGTTGCAGCGGTGGCCAGCATGGCGCCGATCCGGCGCAGCCCGTCGAGATCGTGCACGTCCTCGGCCAGCGCCGCGACTTCCCGCACCGGCACCTGCGGATGCGCAGCGGTGAACCTCTCGGCGAGGTGCCTTTGCCTCGCCGCCAGCCTCAGCCGGTCGGCATGCAACTCGAGCAGCTCGGCAGTCAACTCGTCTGCCCCGTCCGGCGCCTCGCGCAGCCGCTCTGCCGCGGCGATCGCCTGCTCTGCTGAGAGCCCTGCCGCATCGGACTGCTGCATGCGATTGAGGACCAGCCCGCTGAGCGGCATGTCATCCGTGCGCAGCCGCTCCACGAAGTAGGCAGCCTCGCGCAAGGCATCGCGCTCGGGAGCGGCGACGACGAGGAAGGACGTGCACGGCTGCTTGAGCAGGGCGTAGGTCTCGTCGGCGCGCTGGCGGAAGCCGCCGAACGTCGTGTCGATCGCTGCCACGAACGTGCCGATGTCGGCGAGCACCTGCGCTCCGAGCACCTTGTTGAGCACTCCGGTGAACAGGCCGAAGCCCATGGCTGCCAGCTTGCCGATGCCCTTGCCGGCGCCGCGCGCCGGAGCGCTGATGATCCGGATGAAGCGACCGTCGAGGAATGAGCCCAGCCGTGCCGGCGCGTCGAGGAAGTCCAGGGCATTCCGCGACGGCGGGGTGTCGACGACGATGAGATCCCACGTGCCCTCGTCCTTGGCCCGCGTGTGCAGCTGGCCGAGCTTCTCCATCGCCATGTACTCCTGCGTCCCCGCAAAGGAGGACGAGAGCGCCTGGTAGAAGGGGTTGTCGAAGATCTGCTGGGCCCGCGCGGGGTCTGCGTGGCCTTCGACGACCTCGTCGAAGGTCCGCTTCATGTCGAGCATCATCGCCGAGAGGGATCCCGAGCCGTCGGGTGCGCAGACTCCCGGAACCTGCCGCGGTGTGTTGTCGAGCGACGAGAGCCCCATGGCCTGGGCGAGGCGCTTGGCGGGATCGATGGTCAGGACGCAGACATTGCGCCCCTGCTCCGCGGCGCGCAGGCCCAGGGCCGCTGCCGTGGTCGTCTTGCCCACTCCGCCCGCACCCGTGCAGACGATGATCGACACATGGCGGTTCGACAGCACCGCGTCGATGTCGAGCGGACGCACGCCGCGCGGGGGAGCGTTCATCGCAAGCCTGCTTCCGAGAGCACGCCGGCCAGTTCGTAGAGCGACCCGAGGTCGATCCCGCCCGGCAGGAACGGCAGCGTGGCCATCGGCAGGCCCAGTTCGACGAGCCGGGTGCGCTCGCGCGACTCCAGGGCTACTCGCTGCGCGTGGTCGGCTGCCTCGTCGAGCAGGGCGGTGCTGATCGTGCCCGCATGCTCCGCCAGCCCGCAGGCGGCCAGCGAGCGCTCGATGCCGGTGCGCTCGAGCTCGGCAAGGGTGCCGGCCAGGGCCTGCTCGAGATAGGCCTCGGCCAGACGTGGCGGCCGTGCCATGTTGACGATGATCGAGCCGAGGGAAAGGCCGACCTCGCGCAGTTCGTCGACCGCGTCGAGGGTCTCCTGCACGGGCATTTCCTCGAGCAGCGTCACCAGGTGCACGGCCGTGCGCGGGGAGGCGATGACATTCATGACCAAGTCGGCGTGGTTGCGGATCGGGCCGACCTTCGCGAGGCCCGAGACCTCGGAGTTGACGTTCAAGAACTGCGCGATGCGCCCGGTGGGAGGTGCGTCGATGACGACTGCGTCGTACCAGGTCTCGGTGGGCTTGTCGCCCTTGCCCGACTTCTCGTGGCGGTCCTTCTTGTCCTTGCGCCGCACGACTTCGACGGCCTTGCCGGTGAGCAGGACGTCGCGCAGGCCTGGGGCGATGGTCGTCGCGAAGTCGATCGCGCCCATCTTGCGCAAGGCCGCGCCGGCCCGGCGCAAGTTGTAGAAGGACTCGAGGTAGTCGAGCAGAGCCTCCTGCGGATCGATGGCGAGGGCGCGCACCTCGCCGCCGTCAGGGGCAACCGCGACGGGCCGTTCCTCATAGGGCAGCGGGGGAGTGTCGAAGAGCTGCGCGATGCCCTGGCGGCCCTCGACTTCGACGACGAGGGTGCGGCGCCCGCCCTGGGCCAGGGAGATGGCGAGCGCGGCGGCCACCGTCGTCTTGCCGGTGCCGCCCTTGCCGGACACCACGTGCAAGTCGCTCACCTTGCCACCCTACGCGCATGGGCAGGGGCGTCCCTCACGCATTAGGGTCGTCGCATGACGAAGTGGGAATACGCGACCGTGCCGCTGCTCGTGCACGCCACGAAGCAGATCCTCGACACGTGGGGGCAGGACGGCTGGGAGCTCGTCCAGGTCGTGCCCGGCCCCAACCCTGAGAGCATGGTTGCCTACCTGAAGCGGGAGATCGCATGAGCGCCGTACACGACCGACTGGCCGCCCTGGGCCACGTCATCCCCACGCCGGCCGCGCCGGTCGCTGCCTACGTGCCTGCAGTGCGCACGGGCAACCTGGTGTTCACCGCTGGGCAGCTGCCCTTCGTCGACGGCGTCCTGCCCCGCACCGGCAAGGTGGGCGCTGACCTCACCGCCGAGGAGGCAGCCGAGCTCGCTGCCGTCAGTGCCATCAACGCGCTCGCGGCACTCACGCTGGTCATCGACAGCCTCGACCAGGTCGTGCGGGTCGTGAAGGTCACCGGCTTCATCGCGAGCGATCCGTCCTTCACTGCGCACTCCGTCGTCATGAACGGCGCGTCCGAGATCTTCCTCGCGGCATTCGGCGATGCAGGCATCCACGCGCGCTCCTCGGTCGGCATGGCCGTGCTGCCCATGGACTCTCCGGTCGAGGTCGAGATCATCGTCGAGGTAGCCGACTAGCCTCGCGCGAACTTTCCTCGTCGCATGTCAGGAGTCGAAGCCCGGTTGCCGCGAGCGGCCGCGACGCTGGTCCTCCTGCGCGATGGCGACGATGGCCTGGAGACGTATCTCCTGCGGCGTGCGACCACGATGGCCTTCGCGCCGAGCATGCACGTGTTCCCCGGTGGCCGGGTCGACCCGATCGACTTCGAGCGTGAGCTGCGACTCGTGGGAATGGCGACGGACGAGCTGGCCGAACTGTCGTCCTGCGAAGCCGGGCTCGCCCTGGCCCTGCTCTCCTGCGCAGTGCGCGAGACGTTCGAGGAGGCCGGCGTCGTCGTCTACTCCGAGCAGGACGGCGTGGTCGAGGTCGATGCGCGCGAAGTGGTGATCTTCGATCACTGGGTGACGCCCGAGCGAGAGGGCAAGCGCTACGACGTCCGGTTCTATGCGGCGCGGCTGCCGCAGGGGCAGCAGGCGGCACTGACCACGACGGAGGCCGTGCATGCCGCCTGGCTACGCCCGGCTGATGCGATAACGGCCTTCGAGGCAGGCGAGCTCGCGATGCTGCCGCCCACCGAGGATGTCCTGCGCTACTTCGCTGCGTACGGCGACGTCGATGCCGCGTTGCGTGCTGCGCGCGGCCGGGCGTTCGCACCCAAGCTGCCGCGCGAGCGCGACGACCGTGCCTGGGATCTCGTCCATGCCTACGACGGCTGGGTCATCTCCGAGGGGATTCCCGCGCCGCACACGCGCGAGGAGACAGGCCGGCCATGAGCGGTCACGTGCTGCCGCTGGTCGGCTCGACGCAGCCCTGGCGGGGCGGCGAAGTGACGGCCCTCGCATCCTGTGTCCTGGCCCCGAACCCCTCGCCCTGGACACTCGACGGCACGAATACCTGGGTCCTGGGAGCGGCCGATGAGCCCGCGGTGATCGTCGACCCGGGCCCGGACGCGCTGGCGCACCGTGAGGCAGTCCTGGAGGCCACGGGCGATCGAGGCGTCGCCCTGATCGTCCTGACGCACGGGCACCTGGACCACAGCGAGGGAGCGCTCGCACTCGCACGCGCGACGGGCGCGCAGATCCGCGCAGTCGACCCGCGACTGCGCCTGGGCGCCGAGGGCCTGGCGCCCGGTGACGTCATCGATGTCGCAGGGGGCTGCGAGGTCGTCCTCACTCCGGGTCATACGTCCGACAGCGCTGTACTCCTGCTGCGCGAGGACGGCTCATTCGTCTCCGGCGACACGATCCTCGGCCGGGGCACTGCCCTGGTGGCCCATCCCGACGGCGTGCTGGCCGACTATCTCGACAGCCTGCGCCGGCTGCGCGACCTTGCCGGTGGCCTGGACACGGTGCTCCCCGGCCATGGCCCAGCGCTCACCCATGCCTCAGCGGTGATCGACGCCTACCTCGAGCACCGGCTGGCCAGGCTCGACGAGGTGCGCGAGGTGCGCGCGACTGGCATCGCCACGGCGCGGGGGATCGTCGAGATCGTCTACGCGGACGTGCCCCGCGAGATCTGGCCGGCTGCAGAGCTCACGGTGCAGGCGCAATTGGCCTACCTGGACGAACGCGGCTAGCGGGCGCGACGGCCCAGGCGCTCGACGTCGGTGATGAGCACCTGGCGGGACTCGAGGCGGATCCACCCGCGCTGCGCGAAGTCGGCGAGAGCCTTGTTGACGGTCTCGCGCGAGGCGCCCACCAGCTGGGCGAGCTCTTCCTGGGTCATGTCATGGGTGACCATGAGGCCCTCGGGGGTGACCGTGCCGAACTTCTCGCCGAGGTCCATCAGGGCCTTGGCCACGCGGCCCGGGACGTCGGAGAACACCAGGTCGGCCATGGCCTCGTTCGTACGGCGCAGGCGCTGGGCCAGTGCCTGCAAGAGCGCGGCAGCCACCTCTGGACGGCCTGCGAGCCACGGACGCAGCTGCTCATTGCCCAGGCCGAGGACGGTTGCATCGGTGAGCGCGGTTGCCGTCGATGTGCGCAGGCCCGGATCGAACAGGCTGAGCTCGCCGAACATCTCACCGGGGCCCAGGACGCCGAGCAGGCTCTCACGGCCGTCATTGGAGGTCTGGCCGAGCTTGACCTTGCCGTCGACGATGACGTACATGCGGTCACCAGGCTCGCCCTCGGAGAACAAGATCTCGCCCTTGCTCACGGAGGTCTCCGCCAATGAGGCACGCAGAGCCGCGGCGCCCTCGGCATCGAGAGCAGCGAACAGCGGCGACTGCATGAAGGCGTCTTCCACGCCGTGCCTCCTTGGCCAGGTACTGGGACGTCCACATTGTGCCGTAGCCATGTGCCCAGCGTCACGAGACCTGCCTTTTGGCTGGCGTGGCCCACGTGAAGGGCTGCCCGCAACGCCCGTGCCGCCCGGTGCGCCGCGGCACGGGTGCTTAGGGTTGTCCCGTGCCCCGGACCGCGACCCCTTCACGTCGTGGCCCCCATGCGGCCTCCAGCCCTGCGGACCTTGCCGCGCGGCGCCGGGCGGCCCGTCGGATCGTGAGGATCCTGGGCGAGACGTACCCCGACGCCTCCTGCGAACTGGACTTCGGCTCGCCCCTCGAGCTCCTCGTGGCCACGATCCTCAGTGCCCAGTGCACGGACCAGCGGGTCAATGCCGTCACGCCGGCCCTGTTCGCCGCCTACCCCACGGCGGCCGCATACGCGGCCGCGGAGACAGACGACCTCGAGCGCCTCATCGCACCCACCGGCTTCTTCCGCCAGAAGGCCCGCACCCTGCAGCACCTGGGCCAGCGGCTGTGCGACGAGTTCGGCGGTGACGTGCCCGGTCGCCTGGAGGATCTCGTCACCTTGCCCGGAGTGGGCCGCAAGACAGCCAACGTCGTGCTGGGAAATGCGTTCGGCGTGCCCGGCATCACCGTCGACACGCACCTGGGCCGGCTGGCCCGCCGCTTCGGCTGGACGACGCAGCAGGACCCCGACAAGGTCGAAGCGGACCTGATGGAGCTGTTCCCGCGCAAGGACTGGACCCAGATGTCCCATGAGGTCATCTGGCATGGCCGCCGTCGCTGCCATGCGCAGAAGCCCGCCTGCGGGGCCTGCCCCGTGGCCCGGCTGTGCCCGGCCTTCGGCGAGGGGCCGACCGACCCCGTCGTGGCGGCGAAGCTCGTGCGCGAGGCAGGTCGGCGATGACCTGGGAGCGCACGGGCACCGTGTTCGACGAGGTGGCCTCGCGCCTGCCCGAGTGGCTCGAACCGATGTGCGAGGTGGCCAGGCGGATCCGCGCAGAGGACCTCACGCGCTTCGTTCCCGAGCACGGCGAAGGCCGTCACTCCGCGGTGCTGATGCTCTTCGGCGAGCGCGACCTGCTGCTCATCGAGCGTGCCCACACGCTGCGCTCGCATGCCGGCCAGCCCGCACTGCCCGGCGGGGGAGTCGACGACGCGGACGAGTCGGCGATCGCTGCCGCGCTGCGCGAGGCGCACGAGGAGACCGGACTCGACCCCGCAGGCGTCGAGGTCTTCGCAACGCTGCCCGACCTGTGGGTGCCCGTCTCCAACTACGTGGTGACCCCGGTGCTCGCCTGGTGGCGCGAGCCTTCAGCCGTCCATGCCGCTGATCCCCGGGAAGTGGCGAGCGTGCATCGGATCCCGATCGCCGAGCTCGTCGACCCGGCCCATCGCTGCCGGGTGCGCCACCCGTCGGGTTTCGTCGGCCCCGCCTTCCTGGTCTCGGGCCTTGTCGTATGGGGCTTCACTGCTGGGCTGCTCGACGGCGTGCTGCGCGAAGCCGGCTGGGAAGTCCCCTGGGATGACGATGTCGTCATTGACCTGCCGGATAGCTGAACCCCCGGCCGTCGGGCCTGGCTGCGTGCTGGCATGACGATTCTCGACTGGGTCCTGATCGGTGCCGTGATCGTGTTCGCCTGGGCGGGCTGGGTGCGTGGCTTCGTCGCGGGCGTCCTGTCGTTCGCGGGCTTCCTGGGCGGCGGGATCCTCGGCGCGCTGATACTCCCGGCCATCGCACCGGGCTTCATCGACAACTCACTCGTGCGCATCGTCGCGGTGGGCATCGGCGTGCTCGCCCTGGCCATCGTCGGCCAGCTCATCGCATCGTCGCTCGGCAGCAGGCTGCGCTCGTCCCTGACCTGGAAGCCCGTTCGCTTCCTCGACAATGCAGCAGGCGCGGCATTGAACGTCCTGGCGCTCGCGCTCGTCACCTGGATCCTCGCCATGGTCGTCGTGATGGTCCCCTCGCCCGCGGTGGCCGAGCAGGTCCAGGGCTCGCGCGTGCTCACTGCGCTCGACTCGCTCGTTCCGCCGCAGGCGCGCAATGCCTTCAGCGCCATGCGTCACCTTGTTGCCTCCAGCGATGCCCCGCGAGTGTTCGCGGGCATTGCGCAGGTGAGCGGCCCGCAGGTCGACCGCCCTGACGATTCCGTCGTCGCTCCCGTGATCGATGCCGTGCGAGGAAGCATCG
Organism: uncultured Bifidobacteriaceae bacterium; assembly: GCA_964344045.1. Taxonomy (GTDB): domain Bacteria; phylum Actinomycetota; class Actinomycetes; order S36-B12; family S36-B12; genus UBA10649. The sequence continues at coordinate 928 of CAYFLP010000027.1, read as the reverse complement.
TGCGGGTCAGCGGCACGACGCCGGAATGCCAGTCGGGGGTCGCTGGGAGCGGGTTCGTGGTCGATGCGCAAACGGTCATCACGAATGCGCACGTCGTCGCGGGCGTGCGGCAGCCGCTCGTGCGCGTTCGTTCGTCTGATGGATCCCTGCCTTCGACCGTCACCTACTTCGACCCGCAGGTCGACATCGCCGTACTGCACGTGCCCGGCCTGCAGGCCCGCTCGCTGCCCCTGTCATCCGTTCCCGCGTCTGTGGGCGACGATGCCGTCATCGCCGGGTTCCCCGGCGGCGGGCCGTTCGCGGCGAGTGCCGCGCGGGTGCGGGCGCTGCTCAGCGCGGTGGGCGATGACATCTACGGCGATGCTGGGGTCGAACGCCAGGTCTACGTCCTGCGCACCGATGTGCTGCCAGGCGACTCCGGCGGCCCGATGCTCGATCCGAGCGGGCGGGTACTGGGCATGGTCTTCGGAAGCTCGGACGCCGACCGCGAGACGGGCTATGCCCTGGCCGCAGGGGAACTCGAACGAGCACTGCGCCGTGCGGGCGACGAGCGGGTCGACACCGGTAGCTGCCGGATTCGCGAGTAGGCGGTCAGCCCTTCAGGCGATCGCAGTCGGCGCGCACGCGATCGAGGTCGACCCAGCCGGGAGTCGCTTCGAGGCCTGCGATGGCGTGCGAGCAGGCGCCCGCCAGCGACCGCGCGCCCACGGCGTTGCCCCGGGCTTCGTGCGTCAGCGCGGCACCCCACTGGGCGAGTGCCTTCCACAGGTGCCTGTCGGCCGTGCTGCTGCTGATGCGCCACCGCGACTCGCACACCTCGTGCGCATGGAAGGGCAGGCCCGCATCGGCGTAGTCGACGGCGATGCGCCACGCGTCGGTGTCGCTGCAGGAGGTCACGTCGGCCACGGGAGGCCCGATTGCGGAACTG
>CAYFLP010000026.1:0-15829 GCA_964344045.1 uncultured Bifidobacteriaceae bacterium | reverse complement strand
AGCTACGCCTCGGATGTAGGGGTGACCCCACATTTTGGGCCCGACTACGCGCGCTACCCGTTCATTGGGCCCTAGGCCCATGAAATCTGGCCATACTCGACGGATGACTTCGCGTTCCTCGCAACATGACTTGTGGTCATTCACTGCGCGTTGGCGGTCTTCGTCCAGCCAGCGAACCGTCGTGCGGATGCTCGCGTGCGCGGTGCTTGCCGTGATCGCGGTCATGACCCTGGCAGCGTCACCAACTCGCGCCGACAGCACGGAGTGGACGACGCTGGGCACAGGCGCCAATTCGACCGTTTCTTCGCTTGTCGCCGCAGCGAACGGCACCTTGTACGCCGGCGGCGACTTCACCATCATCGGAGGAGTCAGCGCGAATTCGGTGGCGCAGTGGAACGGCACCACGTGGAGTGCGCTCGGAGCCGGGATGAACGGCCCCGTCTATGCCCTCGCGACCGATGCGCTCGGCAATCTGTACGCCGGGGGTAACTTCACCACTGCTGGCGGGATCAGCGCCCGGGGGATTGCGAAGTGGGACGGCACGGCGTGGGCAGCTGTCGGATCGAGCACGGATGGCCTCATCTACTCATTGGCCTTCGACGCGTCGGGCAATCTCTATGCGGGCGGGAACTTCGCCCACGCCGGCGGGGTGTCGGCTACGAGGATCGCGAAGTGGGACGGCACGACGTGGAGCGCGCTCGGCAGTGGCCTGGATAGCTTCGTGATGTCGCTCAGCACCGATCCGGCCGGGCAACTGTATGCCGGCGGGTACTTCACGAGCTCGGGCGCCGTCACCTTGAACCACATCGCGAAATGGGATGGCACCAGCTGGACCGCGCTGAGCACCGGCATGGACGACATCGTGAATGCCGTGACACTCGACTCCGCCGGCAACCTCTACGCCGGCGGGTTGTTCACCACGGCCGGCGGGACTCCCGCGGTCCGCACTGCGAAGTGGAACGGCACCACCTGGAGCGCACTGGGTTCGGGCGTGAACGCCAACGTGCTGCAGCTCACCGTCGATGCCCACGACAACATCTACGCCGGCGGATACTTCACGAGCGCCGGCGGGGCCAGCGCCAATCGGATCGCTGAGTGGAACGGCAGCACCTGGAGCACGCTGAGCACTGGCATGGACAACATCGTTCGGGCCATAGCCATCGATCGCTCCGCGAACATCTACGCCGGCGGCCAATTCACGACCGCTGGCGGCATCGCCGCGACGCGCATCGCCGCCTGGCTGGCACCGCCACAGCAAAGTACGACCACCACATCAGCGCTCGCTACCTTCCGGTACGTGCTGCCTGACGGCACCGAATGCTCCGAGATCAGCCCGCAGACCCTGGTCGTCGGGTCAACCGTCACGCTGCCCGGCGCGGACGCGGCATGCCGCACTTCGCGAGACTCGACCATCGCGGGCTGGACGATTCCCGTTCCCGCCGGTTCCACCGAGTTCGGCTCCCCTGCCAGTCCGTTCCCGGTTCGCCAGACTGTGCGCGTGGTGGACTCGCAGACCTTCACTGCGCTCACGCGCGAACCCGTGCTGACCCTGATCGCGGATGCGAATGTCGCGAGCATCGATGCCTGCGTCACGAACGGACTCGCCGACACCGTGAACGACCGCAGGCAGCAAGTGTGGGTTCCCCGCGATGACGTGGCCCTGGCTCGCTTTCCTGCGCAGAGTGCCTGCAGCCCGAGCTCGGTCTCACTGCTCGGGTGGAACTCCGCAGGTGATGGCAGCGGCACCTTCTACGCCGCCGGCAGCCCGCTTCCGTCGAGCTGGGCCTCGGAATCCGCGAACAGCCACCACGTCTATGCCGTCTGGGGTCGCCTGCGTTGACCGCGGGCGGCCGGAGGCGCACCGACTCGAACCCCGTCATGCGCCTTCGCTTGTGCGTACGATGCCGCTGTGAGCCAGGCGCTCGTCGCACGTGGCAATGCGGGGGCTTCGGCAGCACAGGAACGGTGTTGACGCTTGCTGTCCCGACTCGAGACGAGGACCCGATGAACATGCTCGCGAAGCGGATGATGGTCGGCTGCCTGGCGGCAATGATCGTGGCCGGCATGACAGGCACGCCAGCTTCCGCCGCGACGCCTGCGGCCGCACCCAGCTGGGATTTCGACGGCAATCCCGCACATGGCGCTGGGATCCTGCAGGTGACGGCGCCCGCAAGCGTCAAGCGCGGCGAAGCCTGGGACCTCACCGTCACCCTGACGGATTTCCCGACTCAGGGCACAGGAGCAGGCCCGACGATGATCTTGCTCACCGACTACAGCGGCATGAATCCCGTGCAGATCCTGCGACCGGTCTCGTTGGCCGCGCGCACCGGCACGGTGGTGGAGAAGGTCGCCAAGAAGGTCCGCCCCGGCTCCTACCTGATCCGGGTGCTCTTCAAGGACGGCTGGACCAAGAGCGAATCCACCTCGCTCACCCCGATCACCGTCACTCGCTAAGCGCATCCGGGCACGCGCGCCATGCGCCAGCGACTGCAGGTGCCGCTGCTCGGCTTCATGGCCGGAGCCGCCGTCGGAGAGCTGAACATCTCCAGCACGGCTCTCGTCAATGCCTCGCGCGGCCTGGGCATGAGCCCTGAGCTGGTCCCGATCGCAGCGAGCGCCCTGAGCATCGTGCTGGCGGCGACGGTCATCAGCGGCGGCCTACTGGCCGACCGCATCGGCCGCCGCAGGCTGCTGATGTGGGCACTGGGGGTCGGCATCGCCGGCGATCTCGCGACGGCTGCCTGCGTCGACTCGTGGATGTTCATCGCTGGCCGGATTGCCGTGGGCGTGAGCCTCGGCATCGTGTTCACCGCCTCCTTCACCATGGTCCGCGCGGTGTCCGCACCCGAGAAACTCGGCTCCTCACTCGGCCTATTCGGGGCGGTGTCGGGCATCTCGATGATGGCCTGCAGTTTCGTCGGCGGGTCGCTCGCGACCGTGCAGTGGCGCGCAGCATTTCTCGTCCTGCCAGTGATGTTCTTCATTGCCTTCCTGCTGGTTCCGCGCATCCTGCCCGTGGAGCAGCCCGTAGGTTCGGGCCCCATCGATGCCCTCGGCCAGGTACTTCTGGCCATCGGCATCATCGGTCCGCTCTACGCCGTCAGCCAGCTCACGACGTCGTTCACCGCACCGCGCACCCTCATCTCGTTCGGCGTCGGAGTGATCGCACTCATCGCCTTCTACGTGTGGGAGTCACGTACGCCGCACCCGTTCTTCCCTGTCAGGATCTTCCGCGAGCCCGTCTTCATCGCCTGCATCCTGATGTCGTTCTGCGTCAACATGAGCAACTCGGTCCTGGTGCTGCAGCTGTCGAACCTGTGGCAGTACGTGCGCCGCATGGATACCGTCGACGTCGCCATTGCCCAGCTGCCCGCGCTCATCATGGGGGTCATCGCTTCGATCATCGCAGGCAAGCTGCTCGCGCACGGCTGGCGCGAGCGCAGGGTCGGGCTCATGGGCTTCACCTTCGTGTTCGCGGGCTTCGCCACCCTTGCCCTGTACCGGGTCGGGGCACCCTTCGTGTTCTTCCTGCCCGCGCTGATCCTCGTCGGCGGAGGAGCACAGGTCATCAACGTGCCCTTCGGATCGCTGCTCATGAAGGTCGCGCCCAAGGAGTACATCGGCCCGGTGACGGCCTCGCGCTCGTCTGTCGGCTCCTTCGCGAATGCCCTCGGCATGGCCGGCACCACCGTGCTGATCTCACGGTTCACCCGCAGCGACCTGCTTCACGAACTCGGGCTCGACAAGGTCTCGGGCATCGATGAGGGGCAGGCCCTGAACCCCGTGACCGTCTACATCAGGTCGGGGGCGATCCCTGCGGACTCAGGCGCCCGGCACCTGCTCGTGGAGGCCGGGGCGGCGTATTCGTATGCCTTCTCCCTGACGATGGGCATCGTGGCCGCTGTCGTCGCGATCATGGGAATCACCGTGCTGTGGCTGCTGCGCAGGCGCGTACCCGCGTCTGCCACCCCGGCCGTCGGCTAGCCCAGCGAGAACGCAAGACAGCCGAACTACCGGAGGCTGCTACCAGCCGAGGGCCTGCGTGTACGGCGAAGTGGCGTGCCCCGGGATTGCGATGATGGAGTCGATGATCACCCAGTGATGCGTGAAGTCGCCTTCAGCACCGGCAGGGAAAGCGGTGTTGTGATTCGTGAACGTGACCTGGCTTGGCGTTCCGGCCCCGCAGGTGATGCCGTTGCCCAGGCTGACGTCGGGATGGCCCGAGGTCACCTGCGCATTCCAGCAGTAGTTTCCGTTCGCGGGTGGATTCCCGCTGTTGTCGACGTCGGTGTAGATGAGCGCGTTCACGGAACTGGACGTGCCGTTGATGGCGCCTTCCCATGTCGTGCCGTAGATCTGGGCCTTGTTCGGGGGCGTGTTCGTGCGCGTCCCCTTGCCCGACATCGGCGCGCGGCGAATGTTGATGCTCATGTCCTTCAGCGAGCCTGGGATCGAGCGCGGCGACGTGAAGGTGAACTCGACGCCTGCATCGGTGGCCTTCGGCTGGCTCAGCTTCACCAGGGCCGCGCCCATGCTCTTCGAGCGACCGTTCCAGACCACGGTCGCGAGAACCGGTGCGGATGTGTAGCGGAACTTGGTCCATGCCTGGGCGAGCTGATCCGCAGTCAGGTCGCCCGTGCCGACGCGCTCACGGCCCTGCGCGTCCGTGCGCTCGCCAAGCCAGTAGCCGCTGCTGTCAGCCGGCAGGGTGACGCGGTAGGAGTTGTCGCCGACCTTGGCGGCCTGCGCCCGCTTCGCGTCGATGCGGATGATCGCCCGGCCACTGTCGATGCTGTCGCCCTTGGCTGCCTGCGCGGGCACTGCGGTGGCGAGGCCTCCGGCAAGCGCCACGGCTGCGGACGTGATGGCCAGCACGACTCGGGTGGACACCATGGCGACTCCTCGGGAATTCGCATCAACTTGGTTCGGTAGGGATCTAGGTTCAGTAGATACCTAGGTTCGGTAGAGCATAGGTGACCTCGGGCGCTCTACCACCCCGATGGCAGCACATAGGATTTCGAGGCTTCGTTCCTTCGTGAAAGGTGCCGACATGGGCATGCCAGCGCCACATGAACGTCGGCACCGCCTGCCCCTCACGCGGCAGACGTGGGAGCGCATGGACCGCTGCATTGCAGCGGAATTCATGGGTACCGCGATCCTCGTGACGGCCATCGTCGGCGCCGGGGTGATGGGCACTCGCCTATCGCAGAACCTGGGCCTGGCCCTACTCATCACCGTGGTCTCCGTTGTCATGACCCTCGGCGTGCTCATCTGGGTGATCGCGCCCATCTCCGGGGCGCACCTGAACCCGGTCATCACGCTCGTATCGCTCTTCGAACGCCAGATGCGTTGGCCGTGGGCACTTGCCTTCATGGCCGCGCAGTTCACCGGAGCACTGGCAGGGGTCGCACTCGCGAACCTGATGTTCGAGAAGCCGGCCTATCACGTTGCCAGGACCCAGCTGACGGGCTGGCCCATCTGGCTGGGCGAGATCATCGCGACCGCCGGGCTGGTCTTCGTCGTCGGCGCGGTGATCAGGACGAAGAAGGCCTACCTGGCGCCGATCCTCGTCGCGGCCTGGGTGGGCGGAGCATGCTTCTTCACCTCGTCGACGTCGTTCGCCAATCCCGCAGTGACCTTGGCGCGGGCCTTCAGCGACACCTTTGCCGGCATAGCGCTATCGAGCGTGCCTATGTTCATCGTCGTGCAGTTGATCGGGGCGGCCATCGGCGCGCTGTTCCTCTGGATCTTCTACGACCCACGGGTACTCGAACGACAGGCGGCGAAGTAGGCCGCGCGAAGGCGCGGCCGCGGCCGAAGGCGCAGGTCTGAGGCCGGCTTAGCGGGCGCGGAACACCGGTACGGGCCTAGGGCCCTTCCCGCCAATGTTGGCGTCGAGGAATGCGAGGCGATCGGCCGAGTCCGAGATGTCCTGCGCCACTGATCCACCACCGCTGCTGCCGCCGCCATGGCCAGAGCTCGAGGCGATGCGGATCAGCATCGGCCGGGTGTTTGCGTTGTCGTGCTGGAGGGTCGCGGCGAACTTGTAGCTGTGAGCGGGCACGACGCGGTCATCGTGCTCAGCCGTCATCACCATGGTGGCGGGGTAGGAAGTGCCCGGTCGCAGGCTGTGCAGGGGCGAGTAGCCGAGCAGGTACCTGAACATCTCGGCGCTGTCGGCACTGGATCCGTACTCCGATGCCCAACTGCTCCCCACGGTGAACTCCTGGTAGCGGAGCATGTCCATGACACCGACGATCGGCAAGGCCGCACCGAACAGCTCCGGGCGCTGGGTCATGGCTGCTCCCACGAGCAGGCCTCCGTTGCTCCGCCCGGCGATCGCCAGCCGGTGCGAGGTCGTCCACTTGTGCGCGATGAGCCACTCTGCGCTCGCGATGAAGTCGTCGAAGACGTTCTGCTTGAGCAGCTTCATGCCGGCCTTGTGCCATGCGGCACCGAACTCCGAACCACCGCGAAGGGTGGCGCTCACATAGACGCCGCCGCGCTCCACCCAGGCCCGCACGAAGGGCTGGTACTCGGGGAGAACCGGGATGTTGAACCCGCCGTACCCGAACAGCAAGGTGGGATTGGTGCCGTCCGCGCGCACGTCAGCGCGACGCGTCAAGAAGATGGGCACCTGCGTGCCGTCCTTGCTCCGAACCCATTCCTGAGTCGTGACGACTCGGGCCCCGGACGCCCCGCTCGCGGTCGACTGCCGCGACCCTGCCCACTGACGGGCATGTGCCGTCGCCCCATCTAGGGCGAAGACCGTCGGCTGCATGGCGAACGACGAGTACGCGAAGTAGGCAGGACCAGGCCCCGATGAGCTCTCGACATCGGTCACGGCTCCGAGGCCAGGCAGCGCGACTGTGCGGCGATGGCTACCGTCATGGTCGTACACGTCTACGCGCGAGGTCGCATTCACCAGCGATGCGACGACCAGGTGATCACCGGCCACGGCAGTGGAGCGGATCGTGCCCTCGCCTTCCGGCACTAGCTCCTGCCATGCGTGCGGGGCCGGGTCGGCGAGCAGCACCTTGACGATTCGATTGCGCGGCGCTTCGCGATCGGTGGCGATGATGGGGCCGGCGGTGGTGTCCTGCACGAGCCACAGGCGTCCGTCATTGCGGAGCACCCGCGTGACAGGCGCGTCGGCAACGGACAGGTCCTTGACCAGTAGGCCATGCCGGCGCTCGGAATCGACCTCCGTGATCCACAGGCGATTCGTCGCCGGCGAGACTTCGGGCTTGAGATAGCCCGAGAAGTCCGGGGAGACCTCGTACACCAGCACGTCATCCGCCTGCGGCGTGCCGAGGCGGTGGAAGTAGACCTGCTGGTCGCGCGCGACAGTGGAGCCGGACTCCTGGCCTGCCGGGTAGCGGCAGTAGTAGATCCCGAGCCCGTCGGGCGCCCAGGCGAGCTCGGTGAAGCGCACGTTGGTCAAGGCGTCCGGAAGTTGCGCTCCCGTGGCGACATCGGTGAAGTGCATCGTGCGCCAGTCGCTCCCGCTCTGGGATGCGGTCCACGCCAGGGTCGTGCCCTGCCAGTTGGGCGCCCAATCCGGAACGGACACGGTGCCGTCTGCCGACAGCCCGGCCGGGTCGACCAGTGGGCGAGCGTTGCCGCCCTCGGCATCGCTGACCATGACGGTCGCCTGGGCCGCCAGGCCAGGGTTGTAGGTCCAGAACCGCAGGTCGCCCCGCGAGGTCGGTGTACCGACGCGTGCGAAGTCGAGCAGGCGACGCATCTGCCGCGTGCGCTGAGGCAGCGTCGGCAGGGAATCCAGGTAGGTACGGGTCAACGCCGACTCCTGGCCCACCCAGCGCTTGGTGCGTGCGCTGGTGCTGTCCTCGAGCCAGCGATACGGATCTGCCACGGCAGTGCCGAAGTAGTGATCCACGTGAGTGCTGCGGGGAGCAGCCGGATAGGCATAGACGGCGGCGTGCCGGGACTGAGGGTCAGCAGCTGCGCTCGACAAGGCGGGCACGACCGCGACAGCTGTCGCCACGACGCCAGCCGCCGCGGCGCGCCCGATACGCGCCAGTGGAGCACCCCGACGCATGGTTCGCGCAGAAGTCACGTCAGCGGACGCCCGAGATGAAGGCGTCGACAGAGGCGAGCACCTCGGGGTTCCATGTCATGCCGGTGTCCCAGGGCTGCTTGATCAGGTCGGAGATGAAGATGCTGTGGGTGACGTTGAAGCTCGCCGACGTATGCAGGGGCGCGATGCTCGGCGGCAGGCCCTCCGCGACTGCGCTGTAACGGGTGACGAGGCCGTCGTTGGGCCACAGCTCCGGGTCGCCTCCTTCCGCCTGGAAGTAGGTGCCCCCGACCGTGTAGACGGGAATCTCGTCCAGGGCACCGACCTGGAACTCGTTCCAGCCCCCGGGGCCGACGAGGTAGTGGTACGTGTTCTCCGCCGACAGGCCCATGTCGCTGTCCTTCACGTGCGCCTTCAGCTCGGCGGCGAAAGCGGTGATGAAGTCCTGGCCCATCAGGGCCGCGTCCGGGATCTCCCCGAATGCCCAGCGCAAGGGCAGGGTCCCCATCCACGGCGTGCCGAGGGTGGTGAGCGAGCGCGTGCGCACCGGGCTGCCCAGCAGCCCCATCGTGCGGATCGCGGAGCGGGCGAAGAGGCCGCCATTGGAGTGCCCGATGAAGTCGACTTCGGTGACGCCGAAGCGCTCGTGCAGCAGTCCCACGAAACGGGTGAGATCCTCGCCGCCCAGGTCGATGTCGGCCGTGGTGTTCACGGTGAACTGCTCGCCGAGTACCTCGGGCTGCTCGCCGAATGCCCCGAAACTGGACGGATCGGGGTCGCTCACGACGCCGCGGCCGTTCTGGCCAGGAGCGGTGAACACCTGGTGCCCCCGCCCGAGCAGGAACTCGCGCAGCGCGGTGTTCGTGTTGCCTGCCGCGAGGCCGCTCGTGCAGGCCGCATCGGGGGTGGTGAAAGGCGACGTCGCATCTCCACCACACATCAAGACGACAGCGCGGCTCACCAGGACTCCTTCTTCAGCGGACCAGGGACTTCAGCGGATCAGGGACGTGCTTCAGTATCGCGAGGATGCCCTCGCCTGTCACGCCTGTCACGCTTGGACGGCACGTTCGGGCCCGTCCAGGCGTTCTTGCGTGGGCTACTGTCGCACCATGATCCGGGGCCCGCATGAGTAGTGCGATACCCACCGCTTCCGTACAGTCGCCACTGGCACTCCTGCGGGCCAATCCGCGCTTCGTAGGCTTCACGATCGTCATGTTCCCGGCCGCCATGGCCCTAGGCGCATTCACCCAGACGCGTACGGCATCCGCGGCCAATTCGTCCGCTGGCACTGCGGGCATCGGCGCCGTCACCATGGCCATTGCCATCGCGGCGGCTGCCGCTGCCTTGCTGTCTGGTGGCCTGAGCGACCGCTTCGGCGCACGAGTGGTCTTCATCGTCACGACGCTCGCCGCTCTTGCGGTGAACCTGGTCGGGAACTTCCTTGCCCTGGCCAGCGCCACGACCGCGATCTCGTTCCTGCTCACGTCGGCCGCCGGCGGCGCAATCGCTGCCATGAACATGACATCGCTCGTCCCGATGTCCATGGGCATAGCGCCACCCGAGGCGCGCAGTGCCGTGCAGATCGTGAACATGCTCCGCATGGCAGTGGGCGTCATGTTCGGCGTGTGGCTCGCCGGCCTCATCGCACAGCCGGTAATCGTCGGCTTCGTATCGACGGCAATGATCGCCGCCTGCAGCCTCGCGGCTGCAGCGCTCTCCCCGGCGGGTGGCGCCGCGAAGCCTGATGCACCCGACAGTGCAGCACCGGGCCGGAGCGGAGCCGGTATCGCCGGCACCTTGGCAGTGCTGCGGCACGAGCCCCTGCTACGCACCACGATTCTCGTGCTGCTAGCACTCGATGTCGTCATTCCCTCGCAGCTCGTGGCCGTCGTGCTCTCGGACAACCAGCTCTTCAAGCACTACCACACGCTCGTGCTGGCAGGCCTTGCCGGAGCGCTCGTCTCGAGACTGATCCTGACCCTCACGGGCCTGCGCATCCGGGTGCGCGCGTGGCTGCTCACGGCGTTCTCCGCGTACACGGTGGCCTGCCTCGTCGGTGCACTCCTCTTTCATACCCAGGTGCTCCTGTCGAGCCAGGTGCTCATGGCAGCCGCCGTGTTCATCGGCAGCGTGACCAGCGGATTCGCCATCGAGGTGAATGCGGCACTCGTGCAGCAGCGCTGTCCCGATGAGATCCGCGGCCGCATCACCGGCACCGTGCAGGCTGGGCGCACGCTGATGACCGCAGTAGGAGTCGCAATCGCCGCCACGCTTCAGGTCGCCACCGACGAGGCTCCGCTCATGCTCGCGCTGGCAGTGCTCAGCATCCTCGTCCTGCTCGCCACGCGCGGATTCGCCGTCATCACGGAGCGCAACGCGCCCGCTCCCGGCCCAGTCGGGGCCCAGGCCGCATGAGGCCGAACGGCCTGCGGCACCGAGGTGCGCCCGTCTGCATCGCACTCGTCGGGGCGGCCGCTCTCAGTGCGTGCTCGTCGACGTCCGCGACATCCAGCGCGAGCGTCACCGTGCCTGCCCTGTGGGTCTCCAGTTCGGGCGGCAGCTCGGGGATCGAGCGAGCGTCGGTCGACGTCACGGACGACGGCAAGCCCGGCTTCACAGTCGACCTGGCCCAAGCAACGGACAGCGGGGCGGGGCCCTCCTGGCGAGCAGCATCCGCCCAGGCCGCAACCATGTCGGCACTGCTCTCCGGCTTGAACCCGGGCGAGCTGTCGTACTCCTTCGACGTCACGGGCAAGATCGATGGCCCTAGTGCCGGCGCGCTCTTGACAGTGGGTGCCCTGGCGGCACTGCGCGGCGATGCCCTCGATCCTGCGGTGACCATGACCGGGACGATCTCCAGTGACGGAGGGATCGGCCCCGTAGGAGGCATCGACGCGAAGGTGCAGGCGGCCGCCCGCGAGGGATTCACCACGGTGCTCGTGCCACCCGGTGCATCGGCGCAGGCAGCGGCGCCGCCTTCGGGGGTGTCGGTCATCGAAGTGGGCGATATCGCCGATGCCTACGAGCGCTTCACTGGGAGACGAATTGCCGTGGCGAGCCCGGCGCCGATGTCGCCGGCAGTCGCCGATGCGGGCATAGCCCAGGCACAGGCACTCGCGGGAGTCGACGACTTCGGCATCGCAGTCACGCGGGCCATTGAGGATGCGGCCATTCCTGGAGACCAGAGCCCGGCGGCACTGGCCCGGCAGGCGGAGGAGATTCGAGTCGCTGCGGACACGCTCGTGGATCACGCCACCTCCCCCGCCGCCGTGGAGTCCATGCCCTCCGGGCGACTGGCAGCGGTTCCCGCCGTGCTGGCGCTGGTGCTGCGCGCGGAGGCCCTGGCCTCGGGCTCCGCGGCCTGGGCGGCCGGCCATGCCGACGACCAGGCCGGGCTCGCGGCCTCGGCGCAAGCCATCTCTCAACAGCGCGCGGTCGTCGAGCGGATAGCCCCGGCACTGCTCGAGGTCTCCTCGGCCGTGCCCGGCACCGCGACCCCTTCGCACGCCCGGGCAACGGAAGTCCTCGAGGATTACTCGGCATTCCTGAACGCGGCCACGTCGGCGAATGCCGACTACCTGACGGCCGTTCTCGATGCAGATGCGACGAAGTTCGATGACGACGTCAGCCTCGCACCCCTCGCTGCCTCCGTGCGATCGCTGCGCGAAGGTGCGGCCGCTGCGATGCGGGCGAGCGACCTCACGGCTGCGCTGCAGCGCACAGCGCGCGAGCTCGCGGCCTGGTCAGCGACAGCTGCCGCGATCGACACGCTCGAGGAGGTCGCCTACGGCCAGACGGCCACGGGCGAATCACTCGCGGCTCCCCTTCTCAGCACGATGGCCGCACAGGCGCAGGCGACGGGCGAAGATCCATCGTGGGCACAGTGGGTCGGGTCGTGGGCTCCGGGCAGCGGCATCGATCCGACCCTGATGGCGAGCGCCGTCGCGATGACCAACGTGCTGGCGACTGCGACGACGTCCGGCAGTTGATGCCGCAGCACGTGTCAGCCGTGGGGGATCATGTCCTGCATGGCAGGTCGTCGACGGCGTAGCGCCCTCCAGGCATGCACCGCCGCGCTGACGGCCGTGACGCTCTTCGCTGCGCCCGTGGCAAATGCCGCCGGGGCAGGCGATTGGCGCTCGGTGCGCATCGACGTGAAGCGGGTGCAGGCGGCAGGCACCACCTTCGCCTGGTCGGAACTCGGCACGGGGCAGACACTGATCCTGCTCAACGGCACGGCATCGCCCATGAACGAGTGGGATCCGGCCTTCCTCGCGGGGCTGGCTGCCGCGAATCGGGTCGTGATCTTCGACTATCCGGGCCTGGGCGACTCAGGCCGCGCGCCGTCCACGTGGAGCTTCGACTCGGCTGCCGACTGGATCGCAGACTTCGCCGCGAAGGTGGCTCCCGGCGAACGCGTCAGCCTGCTGGGCTGGTCGATGGGGGGCTTCATCGCGCAGCAGCTCGCGCAGCGTCATCCCGAGCTGCTCGACTCGGTGGTGCTCGCAGCGACCAATCCCGGCGGGAACCAGGCCGTGCTGGGGCCGCGGTGGGTGCAGGAGATCGACAGCTCCTCGTCGTCCGATTCCGACTACGTGCGCACGAACTACCCGGCCGGAAGCCGCGCCGCTGGCTGGCGCTTCATCCATCGACTCGAGGTCGCGATCGACACAGGTGCCTACCCGCCCGTCGACACCCCGGCGTCGACCCTTAACGCGATGGTCGACGCAGAGGACCCGTGGCTGCGCAGCAACGCGAACCTGCGCGGGCTTGCGGCTGTCCGCGCGCCGACACTCGTGATGGACGGCGCCGCAGACGTGATCACTCCCCCAGTCAACAGCCGCCGCATCGCCGCGGCAGTACCTGGCTCCACGCTGACGCTCGTTCCAGCTTCAGGGCACTCGTTCATCTTCCAGCTGCCGGCCCAGGTGAGCTCGGCCATCAACGAGTTCCTGGCCACCCACTAGCGCCGGGCTAGCAGGCGCGCGAGTCGAACGTCACGCGCCCGTCCATCATGGTCAGGCGCACGGGCACCGCGTGGATCTCCTCCGGCGCCACGGCGAACAGGTCCTGCGCGAGGGCGACGAGATCGGCCCGCTTGCCCACTTCGATGGAGCCGAGCTCGTGCTCCATGCGCAACTGGTAGGCACCATTGATCGTGTAGGCGCGCAGTGCGTCCTGCAGGCTCATGCGCTGGCGCGCGACGAACGGTGAGTCATCGGGATAGCCCGGCCGCTTGCGCGTCACGGCCGCCTCGATCTGGATGAGCGGCGGGATCTCCGCCAGGTCGACGCCCGGCAAGTCGGCACCGAAGGTGACGACCGCACCCGATCGCACCAGGTCGCCGTACGGGAAGACCCGCTCTTCCACTCGCTCTGCGCCGAGCAGGTCGGTATAGATCTGGCGGTACTGGCCGTGGTAGTCCGTGCCCCACAACGGCGTGCAGTTGGCGAGGATCCCCATGGCCGCATAGCGCGGGAGGTCCTCGGGGGCGACGAGGGTGTTGTGGGCGATCGCGTGGCGCGAGTCGCCGCGACCGATCTCCTGCTGCACTCGCTCATAGGCGTCGAGCACCGTGCGAGCCGACCCGTCGGCATCGACATGGATATGCATGTCGAAGCCGGCCTCCTGCACGGCCTTGATCTGCGCTGCGATGTGCTCGCCGCTGAAGGTCATCTGGCCAACCGAGGGGTGCGCCCCGCACGTGGGCTGCAGAAGCAGGGCACCGTCGCTGAAGAGCGTGCCGTCGGCCCACATCTTGCAGTGAGCGATCGAGACATGCGGGGAGCGAAGGCGCGCATTCCAGTCGACCAGGCTGGCCGCGATCTGCCTCGGATCGTCGGACTCGCTGCGGGTCCAGTAGCTGCCTGCCACGCGCACATCGAGTGTGCCCTCGAGGTCGCGGGCGACATAGTCGGCATACACCGGCTCGGACGCCGCGCTCGTAGCGCCCATGAAGACGCCGGCCTCGAAGTAGCAGGTGATGCCATAGGAAGGCGCCTTGGCGAGCGTGAACTCCTGTGCCTGCCGGAACACCTCGGGGGTGAAGGTGCCCACCGCTGCCAGGATCGGCGTCACCGCAGCGCCTTCGACGGCATGGCCGGTCGGCGTGCCGTCGGCATCCCGCACGAAGTACTGGTTGGCCTCCGGGTCAGGCGTGGCGGCCGAGACACCGGCGGCCTTCATCGCGGCCGTGTTGAACCACAGGTCGTGGATATCCGCGGAGTTGACGATCATCGGCACGTCGCCGGTGATCTCGTCGAGCCATTCGCGCCGCGGGCTGACTCCCTCGAACGAGCCCGGATACCAGCCGAAACCGCGGTACACGGCCACCCCGGGGTTCGCCGCCACGTACTCGCGCACCTTCGCGAGGATGGCGTCCTTGCCGACGATGCCGCTGAGGTCGACGCCCAGCTTGCCCACCGCCATCATGGCGAAGTGATCGTGGGCATCGATGAAGCCCGGCAGGAGCATCCCGCCCGCCAGGTCGACGACCTCGGCGTCCCGCGGAGCGAGCGCGCGCCCTTCGGCCTCGCTGCCGACGAACGCGATGCGCTCGCCTTGCACGACGACGCACTGGGCCCACGGCATGGACGGGTCCATCGTGTAGACCGCGCCACCGCAGAAGACGACCCAACTCATGCATCCACCTCTCCACCGCCAAGAATCACAGACATTGTGTCGAAGCACGGCCTGCTTGCTTAGATGTGGTCGTGGAACTCACTCGCATCGAGAGCGATGCTCCCGCGCGAGTGCTGCGCGCGGCCTGGTGGGCGTGGTGGGCCTGCGCGGTGTCGTGGCTCATCGCCCTCATCCGGCTCACCGCCATGTTCTTCTCGAACCTCGAGTACGGCAACGGCACCAACGACCCGGTCGGCGCATTCGGGGCGATCTACGACACCGGCTACATCGCGGTGACGTCCTCCACACTGGTGGCGCTCGTGTTCGTCGTCTGGCTTGCCGTGCAGACTCGGCGGGGTGGACGCCTGGCGGTCGCCATCATCTTGCTCATCATCGGCGGGGTCATCTTCGTCTACTTCCGCGACTTCGCGGCCTGGATGGTCGCGGCGAAGGGGCTCTTCGCCTTCACCCCGCGCATGGTCAAGCTGGACGCCATCTACACCGTGCTGACCCTGCTCACCTTGTTCTTCGCAACTCCCACGTACTTCGGCCAGGGTCTCGTGGCCATCGCCCTGGTCCTGACGGCAGTCTTCCTTGCCGTTGCCGCCATGAGGTGGCGTGGCATCACTGCACTCGTTGAAGGCTAGTTGACAAGCGGGTCACTCCCCACCCGATTGCCGGTCGTGCCGCACAGGCCTTGCAGGCCTTCACGACGCGGGCATCCGGCTTGATTCGGGGCCCCTTGGCGCTTGTCGTGCACCCTGTCTTATGCTTCTCAAGTCGCCAACGGCACTCAGTGGTCGACGGAGACCCGAGTCCCCATCGTCTAGTGGCCTAGGACCCCGCCCTTTCACGGCGGTAGCACGGGTTCGAATCCCGTTGGGGATACGCACGGCACCACAACTGCATCAGCACCACGCAAGGCCCCGTAGCGCAGTCGGTTAGCGCGCCGCCCTGTCACGGCGGAGGTCGCCGGTTCGAGCCCGGTCGGGGTCGCCCACGGTGAAGGCCCGGAGCATGTGCTCCGGGCCTTCACGCTTGCACTCCGGCAGATTCGCCTGGCGCGCGATCAGCTCTCGATGGCCTTGAGGATCTTGTCGCCACCCTCGTCGATCGCCTTCGCGACCTTCTCGG
The DNA here is from genome assembly GCA_964344045.1 of uncultured Bifidobacteriaceae bacterium. Classification (GTDB taxonomy): domain Bacteria; phylum Actinomycetota; class Actinomycetes; order S36-B12; family S36-B12; genus UBA10649. Next base: position 33 of record CAYFLP010000026.1, on the reverse strand, counting down.
CATCGCCCTTGTCGATGGCCTTGTTGACCTTCT
>CAYFLP010000025.1:0-16597 GCA_964344045.1 uncultured Bifidobacteriaceae bacterium | reverse complement strand
ACGAGGATCGCCGACCCGAAGATCAGCGTCGACCGCGCACCGAAGCGGCGCGTGATGCGAGCCGACACGGGCGCGAGGAGCACCATCACGAGGGCAGAAGGCAGGAGCGCCAGGCCGGCGGCGAGCGCGCTGATGCCGAATCCGAATCCAGTGGAAACCGGCAGCTGCAGCAACTGGGTGGTCACCAGCATGTTCGCGTACATCGAGAAGCCGATCACCAGCGAGGCCGCATTCGTCAGGGCAACCGGCCGCCTGACCGACGTGCGCAGGTCCACGATGGGATCCTTCACCCGCATCTCCAGCGGCCACCATGCGGCGAAGAGGGCCAGGCCGACGGCGAACGATGCCAGCGTCGGCACGGACGTCCAGCCCCAGGCACCGCCCTTCGTGATGCCGAGGAGCACAGCGGTGAGGGCCAGCGAGAGCACGATGGCCCCGCGATAGTCGAAGTGGCCGCCTGCCCGCACGGGCGACTCGTCGATCACCAGCATGATCGCGATGATCATCACGAAGGCGATCGACGCCGAGCTCCAGAAGATCGCGTGCCAGCCGAACTGCGAGTAGATCCAGCCCGAGAGCGGAAGGCCCACGGCAGCGCCGATGCCGACCGTCGCGCTCATCAGGGCGACGGCGCCTGCCAGCCGCTCTCGCGGCAGCTCGTCCCTCATGATGCTCATGCCGATCGGCACGAGCGCCACCGCGAATCCCTGCAGGGACCGGGCCAGGATCAGCATGGCGAGCGAACTGCCGACGACTCCGATCAGCGATCCGGCGAGCAGGAAGCCCAGGCTGACGAGGAGCATCCTGCGCTTGCCGTACATGTCGGCCAGGCGGGAGAGCGAGGGGGTCGCCACCACGCTGGCGATGAGCGTTGCCGTGATCAGCCACGACGCGTCTTCCGCGGACACCCCGAGCAGGCTGGGCAGTTCGGGGATGATCGGGACGAGGAGCGTCTGCATGATGGCGACGGCGACGCCAGCGATGGAGAGCACGCCGATGATCACGGCGGTGGACGAACGCTTCACCTCGGACCTGGCTCCCTGCGATGCACATGCGGTCGGCTTCGACGCCACCGTAGTGCCGCCACTGTAGTCGTGCCGGGCATCGCGCTGGCCCGCGCGCACAGGCCCGCGCACATGGGCCAGTGAGCCCTCCCGGGCAGCCACGTCGGCCGACGTGCGCGCACCTATGATTGCCCGGTCGCCCCTGTAGCTCAGTGGTAGAGCAACCGCCTTGTAAGCGGTAGGTCGTCAGTTCAATCCTGACCGGGGGCTCTCATCAGGCCCTGGCCTGCGGGGTGCACCCGCGATTGCGCGCTTACGGCCCTTCCCTTCCCCATCGTCCCTAGACTCCAAGCGTGTCGCCATTGCCATCGCGCGCCCAGGTCGTCATCGTCGGCGGCGGAATCGTCGGCGCAAGCGTCGCCTACCACCTGACCCATCTCGGCATGACGGATGTCGTGCTCCTCGAGCAGGGGCAGCTGTCGTCCGGCACCACCTGGCATGCGGCCGGCCTCGTCGGCCAGCTGCGCGCCACCGAGAGCGGCACCCGGCTGGTGCAGTACTCCGCGCAGCTGTACCAGTCCCTCGAGGCAGAGACCGGCCTGTCGACCGGCTACAAGCAGTGCGGGGGCGTGACTGTCGCACGCACGCCCGAGCGCATGACCCAGCTCCTGCGCACTGCTGCGGCTGCCGAGGCGTACAACCTCGAGTGCGAGATCCTCACGCCGGCGCAGGCCCTGGAGAAGTGCCCGATCCTCGAGGTGTCCGACCTCCAGGGCGCCGTGTGGCTGCCCTTCGACGGCACCGCGAATCCCACCGACGTCACGCAGTCCCTCGCGAAGGGCGCGCGCATGCGCGGCGCACAGGTCTTCGAGCGCACGCGGGTGCTCGGCATCGACGTCGTCGACGGAGCGGTCACTGGGGTACGCACCGACAAGGGCGACATCGAGGCCGAGATCGTCGTCAACTGCGCCGGCCAGTGGGCCAAGGCGATCGGCGACATGGTCGGCGTCACGGTCCCGCTGCACTCCGCCGAGCACTTCTACGTCGTCACCGAGCAGATCGACGGGGTCGACCGCATGATGCCGATCCTTCGCGATCCCGACGGGTACACCTACATGAAAGAAGAGGTGGGTGGCCTGGTGGTCGGAGGCTTCGAGCCGGTGGCCAAGCCGTGGGTGCCGCCGGACCAGCTGCCCTATCCGTTCGAGTTCCAACTGCTCGACGAGGACTGGGAGCACTTCGAGATCCTCATGGAGAGCGCCCTGCATAGGGTTCCGGCACTCCAGCACACGGGCATCAAGAAGTTCTACAACGGGCCGGAGAGCTTCACGCCCGACAACCAGTTCATCCTGGGCGAGGCCCCGGGCGTCCGGAACTTCTTCGTCGCGGCGGGCTTCAACTCCGTGGGCATCGCGTCGGCGGGCGGTGCGGGCCGCGCGCTGGCCGCCTGGATCGTCGGCGGGGAGCCGGCCTCCGACCTCGTCGGAGTCGACATCCGCCGGTTCGCCGGCTTCAACGGCAACAACCAGTGGCTGCACGACCGCGTGGGCGAGGTCCTGGGCCTGCACTATGCCGTGCCGTGGCCCAACCGGGAATTCGAGACGGCCCGGCCGTTCCGGCGCTCGCCGCTGCATGCTCGCGTGGAGGCTGCGAACGCGAACTTCGGCTCGAAGATGGGCTGGGAGCGCCCCAACTTCTACGCGCCCGCGGGCCATGAGCCGGCAATCGAGTACTCCTGGGAGAAGCAGAACTGGATTCCCTGGGTCGATGCCGAGCAGCGGGCGACGCGCGAGGCAGTCGCACTGTTCGACGAGACGTCCTTCGGCAAGCTGCTCGTGCAGGGCGCCGATGCGCTCGCCGTGCTGCAGTGGCTGTGCACTGCCGACATCGACGTGCCGGTGGGGCGCACGGTCTACACCGGGGTCCTCAACTCGCGTGGCACGTACGAGGCGGATGTCACGGTCACGCGCCTGGCACCACAGGAGTTCATGTGGGTGACCGGGTCGGCATCCGTGGTGCGCGACAAGGACTGGATCGAGCGCCATGTGCGCAGCGGGCAGCACGTCGCCGTCACCGACGTGTCGAGCGCCTACGCGGTCCTTGGCGTCATGGGGCCGAGCTCACGTGAGCTGCTCCAGCGCGTGTCCCGCGCACGCTTCGACAACGATGCCTTCGCCTTCGGCTCCAGTCGCGAGGTCGACCTGGGCTACTGCACCGCGCGCGCGACCCGGCTCACGTACGTCGGCGAGCTCGGCTGGGAGCTGTACGTGCCGGCCGAGTTCGCCGTCGGGGTGTTCGACCTGCTGCACGAGGCAGGCAGCGATCTCGGCCTCGTCGACGCCGGCTACTACGCGATCAACGCACTGCGGCTGGAGAAGGGCTATCGCGCGTTCGGGCCCGAGCTCAACCCGGACGTGAATCCGGTCGAGGCCGGGCTCACGTTCGCGACGAAGCTCAGGACCGACATCGACTTCCTCGGACGTGGCGCGGTGGAGCAGGCACGCGAGACGGGCGTGCGCCGGCGGCTGGTGTCGTTCGTGCTCGACGATCCCGACGCGATGATGTGGGGCGGGGAGCTGCTGGTGCGCGACGGCACGGGCACCGGCCAGGTCACGTCGGCGGCCTTCGCCACGTCAACCGGCTCCTGCGTGGGCCTGGCATACGCCTGGCGCCCGGATGGCTCGGTCGTCACCAAGGACTATCTCGAGTCGGGCGACTGGCAGGTCAATGTGAGCGGGCGCCTGGTACAGGCGCAGGTGTCGCTGAGCGCGCCGTACGACCCGGCGAACGCGCGTATTCGTTCCTGACATGCGTGGGGGGTGCCCTGCCGCTCGCGGACTGCGAGCGGCAGGGCACCCCCAACGTTCAGGCGAGGGTCACGCCCTGTGGCATCAGGTGCCAGGAGGCTGGTGGAAGCCCTTGTGCTCGTGCTCGAGGGCGATCTCGTCCGCAGAGGAGACACCCGCCGGCAGGTCGATCGTCATCTTCGGGCCGGTGAACCACTTCTTGGCCGACACATGCCAGCCGATCCACAGCACGATCAGTGCGCCGACGGTGAGGATCGGCGCGTAGTTGACGAACTTCCAGTCGAACGGAACCTCTTCGGCGCTCGGTGAGCCGTTCATCCAGCGCAGCCAGCCGAAGGTGCCCGCCGGGGTGAACGGCAGGATGAAGTACACGGACACGACAGCGATCTCGATAACTGCCAGGGGTGCCATCCACTTCCACTTGTTGCCGAGGTTCCACGGGCCCTGCTTGAACGAGTTGCCCATGCGCCAGCGCAGCCAGATCGGGATGAGGAACGACAAGAACAGACCGATGACCGCGACCGACACGACGGCGTAGAACGCGGTCGGGACGATGATGGGCGCTTCCTCGGTGCCGATGTTGACTTCCAGCAGTGCGGGGAGGGTGATGATGACCGCGACGACCGCTGCGAGCAGGACGGCGTTGGCGGGCAGCTGCTGCTTGTTGAGCCGGGCCCAGTACTTCGCACCGGGCACCGCGCCGTCACGGCTGAACGCGTAGGTCATGCGCGAGGTGCTCGTCATGCACGCGGTCGAGCAGAACAGCTGGCCGAAGGCCGAGATCAGCAGGACGATTCCGGCGACCTTCGCGTCGAGCGCCTGGGCCAAGATGACTGCTACGCCACCGCCGCCTGCCGTGACGGCATCGGCGTCCTGCACGGCGAAGAGGAAGGCCAGCAGGAGCACCCAGCCGCCGATCGCGGAGTAGAAGATCGACTTCCACAGGCCCTTGGCCGCGGTGTTCGCCGCGCCCTCGGTCTCCTCGGAGAGGTGCGCGGAAGCGTCGAAGCCCGTGATCGTGTACTGGGTGAGCAGGAAGCCCAGCGGCAGGACGTAGAACCAGAAGCCGATGCCGTCCGTCGTGCCGCCGTTGAGTCCGCCCGTGTTGTTCACGCGCATCGTGAAGACGTCGTTGAAGCTCATGTGGTTCTCGGGCAGGAAGACCAGGATCAAGATCACGATCGCTGCGCCGAACACGTGCCACCACACCGAGACATTGTTGATGCGGTTCATGATGCGACCGCCCCAGATGTTCAGGACGACCACGATGGCCAGGACGATGATGAACATGATGAAGACGCGCTGGAGCGAATAGCCAGCAGCCCACGACTCACTGAGTGAGCACAGCGCCAGGTCGAAGAAGGTCGCGCAGCCGTACGCGACGGAGGCGATGACTGCGAGCAGGCCGATCAGGTTGAGCCAGCCGGTGTAGTAGCCGGCCTTCGGGCCGCCCATCTTGGCTGCCCACCAGTAGATGCCGCCGGAGGTCGGGTAGGCCGAGACCAGCTCGGACATCGTGAAGCCGATGATCAAGATGAAGGCCGCGATGAGCGGCCAGCCGATCGAGATGGCGATCGGGCCGCCGTTGTTCCATGCCTGGCCGAAGGTCGTGAAGCAACCGGCGAGGATGGAAATGATCGAGAACGAGATGGCGAAGTTCGAGAACCCCGACCAATTGCGCTTGAGCTCTTGCTTGTATCCCAGTTCTGCGAGGCGCCGTTCGTCCTCGCTCATGATCTGATTCGCCACCGCTGCCTCCTCTACGCGCGGCCTGGCCGCAGTCGGGTACTCCGATCTGCGGACACTATTGGCGGCAGTCTCCTCGCGTATGTGCTTTCGTGAAATACGACACGCCGGACAAATGTGACCCAGGTCACCGCGACCCTAGGCGGTCGGGGCAGCCACAGCGGCCAGCCAGCCCTCGAAACGGGGCCCGTCGAACTCCGCCACTGCCCGCTCGTACTTCTCCATGCCCCAGGACCAGTAGTCGAAGTCCAGGGGGCTCGTGGCGTCCTGGATCGAGGCCCACAAGGTCCATCCGTACTTCGACATCAGTGCCCACAGCCGCGCCCGGGCGACCAGCGCGGCATCGGCCCGGCCCCAGTAGGCCTCGACGAGGCCCGTCAGGGCCTCGTCCTCGAGGGCGGCCTCGCTCCAGATGTTGCCCAGCTCGAAGCTGGCCTCGTTCATGCCCGAGTACTCGTAGTCGATCAGCCACAGGCGCTCGCCGTCGTCGATCATGTTGGCCGCGAGCAGGTCGTTGTTGCACGGGACGAGGGCCTCCGGGCGCGCGCCCATCGCCGAGCGCAGGCGCGCGACCTTCTCCGCGAACTCCCGGTAGCGGCCCGGGAGCCGGAAGCCCTTCGACTCGACGAGTCCCAGATAGCGGCGCTGGATGTCGAACATGTCGAAGGAATTGGCGAAGGGCGGGCCAGCGTGCAGGCGTCGACAGGCATCTGCGATGCGCGAGGTGTTGGCCTGATTGCCCACATCGGCGTCGCCGAACGTTCGTCCGTCGACCCAGCGGACGACGAGGACTCCTGCACCCTCGACGTAGTCGAGCACGTCGGGGGCGGCTCCCGACCGGGCTGCGGCCACGGAGTTGAGGTACTCGCAGCGGCGATCGATGGCCAGGGCGGACGATCCAGGATCGGAAAGCCGTACGACTGCCGGGCCGCCAGGCAGGCTCACCCGGTAGTTGCGGTTGGTGATGCCTCCCTCGAGGGCGACCACATCCACCGCACCTGCGAGCGACGGAACGCTGCGGATGCGCGCGGCATCCGCCTCGGGCACCCCCGGCAGCTCCATGCCTGAGCACGCTAGGCGACTGCGGCAGCGCTGGCAGCCAAACGAGCCATCAGATCGACAACGCGCGAGACGGGTATGGGGTTGAATGCCCGTAGCCAGCATAAGGAGAGCCATGGCCCGCCCCGAACCCATCAGTCCCGAATGGCTGCGCGAGCAGGTCCGCCTCGGCCAGGTCGACACCATCGCGCTGTCGATCACCGACATGCAGGGCCGGCTGCAGGGCAAGCGCATCGATGCCGACTACTTCGTCGACGATGTCATGAGCGGCTATACCGAGGGCTGCAACTACCTCATGGCCGTCGATATCGACATGAACACCGTCGACGGGTACGCGATGTCCTCCTGGGACAGCGGCTACGGCGACATGGTCATGCGCCCGGACCTCAGCACCTTGCACCGCATCCCCTGGCAGCCAGGCACCATCGGAGTCCTGTGCGACCTGGAGACCGAGGAGGGCGAGCCCGTCGCGCCGTCGCCTCGCCAGGTGCTCAAGCGGCAGACCGCCCGTCTGGCGGCCGCTGGAATGCAGGCCTTCGTCGGCACGGAACTGGAGTTCATCGTCTTCCAGGACACCTACGAGGAGGCCTGGCTCGGCGGCTACCGCGACCTGACCCCGGCCAATCTCTACAACGTCGACTACTCGATGCTCGGCACCGCCCGCGTCGAGCCGCTGCTCCGGCGCATCCGGCTGGCCATGGCCGGTGCGGGCATGACGGTCGAGAGCGCGAAGGGCGAGTGCAACCTCGGCCAGCACGAGATCGCCTTCAAGTACGCGGAGGCCGTGCGCACCTGCGACAACCACGTCACCTACAAGACCGGTGCCAAGGAGATCGCCGCCCAGGACGGGATGTCCTTGACGTTCATGGCGAAGTACAACGAGCGAGAGGGCAACTCCTGCCATATCCACCTGTCGTTCCGCGGCACCGACGGGAGCATGGTGTTCGCCGATCACCATGACCCGCAGGGCCTCTCCGAGCTCGGCAAGGCGTTCATCGCCGGCCAGCTCGCCCATGCCCGCGAGCTGACGCTGCTCTACGCACCGCAGATAAATTCGTACAAGCGCTACGTGCCAGGCTCCTTCGCCCCCACGGCGATCCGCTGGGGGCGCGACAACCGCACCTGCGCCTACCGCCTCGTCGGCCACGGACCTTCCCTGCGGCTGGAGAACCGAGTCCCCGGTGGCGACGTCAATCCCTACCTCGCAGTCGCCGGCATGATCGCCGCCGGCCTCGACGGCATCGAGCGCAACCTGTCGCTCGAGGATGCCTTCGTGGGAAATGCCTACGGGTCGGACTCCGCCCACGTGCCTTCGTCGATGGGCGAGGCCCTGGCCCACTGGGAGGGCTCGGACTGGGTGCGCGAGACTTTCGGTGCCGAGGTGCACGAGCACTACTCGAACATGGCCCGGGTGGAGCTCGCAGCCTTCGGCCGCGCAGTCACCGACTGGGAGCGCTACCGCAATTTCGAGAGGATCTAGCGACGTGCACGACGTCATCAACCCAGCGACCGAAACAGTCATCGCGCAGGTCCCGTCGACGGGCATCGAGGAGACCGATGCAGCGATCGCGCGGGCGCACGCGGCCTGGCCCGCCTGGCGCGAGGTGGCACCCGGCGATCGTGCGACGCTGCTGCGAAGGTTCTCCGACACAGTCCGCGACCATGTCGAGGAACTCGCCCAGCTCGAGGTCGCCAATGCGGGGCACACCATCGGCAATGCCCGGTGGGAGGCGAACAACGTCGCGAACGTCCTGGGCTACTACGCGGGCGCGCCCGAGCGCCACTTCGGCAAGCAGATCCCCGTGGCCGGCGGCATCGACGTCACCTTCCAGGAGCCCATCGGCGTCGTCGGCATCATCGTGCCGTGGAACTTCCCCATGCCGATCGCGGGCTGGGGCTTCGCTCCGGCTCTCGCCGCTGGCTGCACCGTGGTGCTCAAGCCTGCTGAGGTGACGCCGCTGACGGCCATCCGGCTGGGCGAACTCGCCCTCGAGGCCGGCCTCCCCGAGGGAGTCTTCACGGTGATCCCGGGCAAGGGCTCGGTCGTGGGGCAGCGCTTCGTCGACAACCCGCTCGTGCGCAAGGTGGTCTTCACCGGCAGCACCGAGGTGGGCGAGCGCATCATGACCGGTGCCGCCAAGCACATCAAGCGCGTGACGCTCGAGCTCGGCGGCAAGTCGGCCAACGTCATCTTCGCCGACAGCGACCTGGAGAAGGCCGCGGCGACCGCCCCGTACGGGGTGTTCGACAACGCCGGCCAGGACTGCTGCGCCCGCTCGCGCATCCTCGTCGAGAAGTCGGCCTTCGACAGGTTCATGGGCCTGTTCGAGACGGCGGTGATGGGCGTGCGGGTCGAGGACCCCTCGCTCGAGACTTCGGAGATGGGCCCGCTCATCACGCGCGACCACTTCGCCACCGTCAGCAGCTACGTTCCCGACGACGCTCCCGTCGCCTTCCGCGGCAGCTGCCCGTCGGGCCCGGGGTTCTGGTTCCCCCCGACCGTGCTCGCCCCCGTCGACCCGGCCGACCGCTCCTTCCGCGAGGAGATCTTCGGCCCGGTCGTGGTTGTCACCCCCTTCGAGGACGAGGCCGATGCGATCCGGCTTGCCAATGACAGCGACTTCGGCCTGTCGGGCTCGATCTGGACCCGCGACGTCGGCCGTGCCATGCGCGTCGCGCGCGGCATCGAGTCCGGCAACCTGTCGGTGAACTCGCATTCGTCGGTCCGCTACTGGACCCCGTTCGGCGGCTTCAAGAAGTCCGGGCTCGGGCGCGAGCTCGGCCCCGACGCACTCGATGCCTTCACCGAGACCAAGAACGTATTCATCAGCACACAGGACTGAGAGGACATCATGGCCAGCAGCAAGTGCCGACGGCTCGAGGAGCGCGTCGCAGTGATCACCGGGGGCGGCAGCGGGATCGGCCTGGCGACTGCGCGGCGGCTCGCCGACGAGGGCGCCAAGGTCGTCATCGGCGACATGGACGAGGCCTCGGGCCAGGCCGTCGCCGACGAGGTGGGCGGCACGTTCGTGCAGGTCAATGTCACCGATGCAGACGATGTCGCGCGCATGTTCCGCGTGGCGAAGGAGACCTACGGCAGCATCGACATCTCCTTCCACAATGCAGGGATCTCCCCGCCGGACGACGACTCGATCCTCGACACCGGCATCGACGCGTGGCGGCGGGTGCAGGAGGTCAACCTGACCAGCGTGTACCTGTGCTGCAAGGAGGTGCTTCCCTACATGCTCGAGCAAGGCAAGGGCAGCATCATCAACACGGCCTCGTTCGTCGCGACCATGGCCGCTGCGACCTCGCAGATCAGCTACACGGCATCCAAGGGCGGCGTCCTGGCGATGTCGCGCGAGCTCGGCGTGCAGTTCGCGCGCAGCGGCATCCGCGTCAACGCCCTCTCCCCCGGCCCGGTCAACACTCCGCTGCTGATCGAGCTGTTCGCCAAGGATCCCGAGCGCGCCGCACGCCGGCTCGTGCACATCCCCGTGGGCCGCTTCGGCGAGGCCGAGGAGATCGCTGCCGCGGTGGCCTTCCTCGCGAGCGACGACTCGAGCTTCATCACTGCCTCGAACTTCCTCGTCGACGGCGGGATCTCGGGCGCCTACGTCACTCCCCTGTAGCACTCCGGGCATGGCGATAGCCCGCTGCAGCGGCGACGAATGCCGCGAGCAGCGGGCGGTCGGCCACTCGGCGGTCGGGGTGCTCCGGGTGCCACTGCACGCCCAGGCAGAAGTCAGCGCTTGGGTCCTCGCACGCCTCGATAGTGCCGTCCTCGGCATAGGCGCACACTGTCAGGGCGCCCGCGTCAGCGACCGCCTGGTGGTGCGATGAGTTGACCGTCAGCTCGTCGGTGCCGAAGATCCCCGCACCCATGGTCCCGGCGGCGAACCGGGCGCGATGGTCGACGAACTCACCCGGGCGCTCGCGATGCACGCAGGTGCCGTCGACGTCCGGCAGGTTCTGGGTCAAGGTGCCTCCGTGCGCCACCGCCATCACCTGCAGGCCCCGGCAGATGCCCAGCACGGGCATGCCGAGCTCGCGCGCACGCGCGTAGAGGGCGAACTCGGAAGCATCGCGTGCCTCGCGGGGCGTATCTGCCGTGGCATGCGGCTCGGCCCCGTACCGTCGCGAGTCGACGTCTGCACCGCCCACCATGACCAGCCCGTCGAGCCGGTCGAGCGCGGCAGGAGACGGGCCAGGCGGCAGAAGCACGACGTCAGCACCGGCCTCCTGCACCAGGTCGAGATACCAGTGAGGCAGCACTGCGGCCCGGATATCCCACGCACCCCAACGCGACGGCTCGTCATAGACGCTCAGGCCCACTACTGGCATGCCGCGAGCCTACGAGGCGACTGCCCGAGCGCGCCGACCGCCGCGGCACTCGGCAAACTGGCGGAAGGCGGGTATCCCACCTGGGCGTCCAGCAGACTGGGCACATGCACCTCACTGACGGGCAGGCAGCCATCGCGCACGTGCGCAGGGGAGGGACGAGCGTCGTCCTTCGCCTCAGCGACGACGACCTGCCCTCGGTCCTCCACTGGGGGCCGGACCTGGGCGATGTCGCGGATGCTGCACTCCTGCCGCTGCTCAGGTCACTGGGCAAGCCCTACGTCGACAGCGTCGTCATGACGCAGCAGGCCGTCAGCGTTCTCCCCCGGCATTCGTCGGGGTGGATCGGGCGCCCGGGCCTCCTCGGCAGCCGCGCAGGCCGGGCCTGGTCGGTCGCATTCGACTCGGTCGAGCACGCGGTGCAGGACGGGAGCGACGACACTGCTGCACGAGTCACCAGCACCGGCCGCGACCGCGCATCGGGGCTGGAGGTCACCACCGAGCTCGAGCTGCATCCCAGCGGCCTGCTGCGGCTGCGCGCCCTCGTGCGCAATACCGGCGACGACGACTACGAAGTGCGCCTCCTCGAGCCCGCCCTGCCCGTTCCGAACGAGGCCGACGAAGTACTCGACATGGCCGGGAGGCACACGCACGAGCGCACTCCCCAGCGCCGTCCCTTCGACTACGGCCAGTGGGTGCGCGAGTCCTGGGGCGGCCGGCCGGGACACGAGTCGGCGACCGTCATGCTGGCCGGCCGCACGGGCTTCGCCTGGCGCAGCGGCCGGGTCTGGGGCGTGCACCTGGCCTACAGCGGCAACCAGGTCCTGTCCGCCGAGCGCTCGTTCACGGGGTGGCGACTGCTGCGCGGCGGCGAGCTGCTGCTGCCGGGCGAGGGCCTCATCGCGCCCGGCGAGCAGTACGCATCGCCGTGGCTGATGGCCTCCTGGGGCGACGGGCTCGACGAGTTCGCCGCGCGCTTCCACCGGTTCGTCCGCGCTCGCGCCTGCCATCCGCAGACGCCGAGGCCGGTGCTCCTCAACACCTGGGAGGCCGTCTACTTCGACATGCGGCTGGAGAAGCTCCTGGCCCTCGCCGACCGCGCGGCCGACCTGGGCATCGAGCGCTTCGTGCTCGACGATGGCTGGTTCAGGCACCGTCGCAACGACCATGCCGGGCTCGGCGACTGGTACGTCGACGAGGAGATCTGGCCCGAGGGACTGCACCCCCTGGTCGACCGAGTGCGCGAGCACGGCATGCAGTTCGGATTGTGGTTCGAGCCAGAGATGGTCAACCTCGACTCCGACCTGGCCCGCGAGCACCCCGCCTGGGTGTTCCAGACCGAGCATGGGCCAGGCATAGCGTCGCGCTTCCAGCACGTGCTCGACCTCGGACACCCGGAGGCGTACGCCTACGTGCTCGAGCGCATGTCGTCACTCGTCGGCGAGTACGGCATCGACTACATCAAGTGGGACCACAACCGTGCCCTCGTCGATGCCGCGCACTCGACCACCGGGGCTCCCGGCGTGCATGTGCAGACCCTGGCCGCCTACCGACTCATGGACGACCTGAAGGCCAGGCACCCCCAACTGGAGATCGAGTCCTGCTGCGGCGGCGGCGGGCGCCTGGACCTCGGCATCATGGAGCACGCCGATCGCGTCTGGGTCTCCGACTGCATCGATGCCCACGAGCGCCAGCGCATGGTGCGATGGACCGGCCTCACGCTGCCGCCAGAGCTGATGGGCACCCACGTCGGCAGCGGCCGCGATCACAGCACCAAGCGCTCGCACGGCCTGGAGTTCCGGGCGGGCACCGCGATCTGGGGCCACATGGGAGTCGAGTGGGATCTCACCTGTGCGTCCGACGATGACTTCGACGCACTGCAGGAATGGGTGGGCCTCCACAAGGCCATGCGCGACCTGCTGCACGCGGGCACCGTCGTGCACGCCGACCTCACCGACCCGAACATGCTGCTCGAAGGCGTCGTGGCACCTGACGGCAGCGACGCGCTCTACCGGCTGGCGGTGGTCGATCACGTGCTCACCTGGCCCCCGGAGCGCGTGACCCTGCCGGGCCTCTCGCCCGACCGGGCCTACCGCGTGAGCGCCCAAGCACCCGGCAATGCTGCAGTACTCGGGCCATTCCCTCCGGCCTGGGCCGGCGAAGGAGTCGAGCTTCCCGGGCGCGTCCTCGGCGAGGTCGGGCTGCAGCCGCCGCTTCTCGACGTCGACCACCTGGTGCTCATCCGCGCGACGGCAGTCGACCAGTCATAGAGAACTAGCGCACGAGACGCGTGTGCCGGCCAGGTGCCGGTTTGCGCCGCCTACGAGTCGATGCGCGCGACGAGGCGCCCGGCAACGCGGTGATGCTGCAGGTCGTCGAGGCCTGCAGGGATCCCGTCGAAATCGATGACCGTGCAAGCCGGCTCGACCTCGCCACTGGCCAGCAGCGCGTACACCGCAGCGACATCGTCCTTCGTGCCTCCATTGGACCCACGCAGCTCGACCTCCGTGCGGATGATGTCGTAGGTCTCGAACTCGATCTGCATGCGCGCCATGCCCACGAGCACGACGCGACCGCCCCGCTTCACCGCGCGGATCGCCGCCGCAGTGGTCGTGCCATACCCCGCATAGTCGACGATGAGGTCGAAGCCCTGGCCTTCCCACTCCGCGGCATCCGCGACGACCGAGGCGGCCCCGATCGCATGTGCCATCGGCCAGACTGCCTCGTTGACCTCGGCGACATGCACCTGGGCACCGAGGACGACGGCGACTCGCGCACCGATCTGGCCCAGGCCACCAAGGCCGATGACCCCCACCTTCATGCCCTCCGCGCACCCGCCGCGCCCGACCATCGCGTGGTACGACGTCATGCCCGCATCCGTGCCAAGCGCAGCCAGCTCGAACGACAGGCCCTCGGGCATGGGCACGAGGTCATCCGCGAGGACCTTGTGGCGGAAGGTGAAGCCGCCGTCGCGGGCATAGCCAGGTGCGCCGTGCCCATTGCTCGGGCACACGCCGACTCGATCGCCGATCGCGAAGTCGACGACTCCATCGCCCACGGCGCTCACGACTCCGGCGATCTCGTGCCCCATGACCACTGGCAGCTGCTTGATCACCTTCAGCCAGCTCTCATCGGTGAGGGCGCCGACGTCGGAGTGGCACAGGCCGGCCGCCTTGATGTCGAGCACCACCTCGCCCGGTCCCGGTACCGGGTCGTCGATCTCGACGAGGGCGAGCGGGGAATTGGTCGTGGTGAACTGCCAGGCGCGCATGGTTCCTCCTCGGTGCGGGTTCGCTCAACGTAGTGCGTTGCCGCGCAGTGGCCCTTCCGGAAGCACCTGGCCGCCGTCGACGATGATCGACTGCCCGGTGATGAACGATGCCTCGTCCGACACGAGGAACAGCACGGCACCTGCGACGTCGTCCGGTGCGCCGAGCCTGCCCTGCGGGATCGCCGACAGCATCGCCTGCTGGTATTCGCGCCCGAGCTCGTCCAGGCCCTCCGTCGCGATATTGCCCGGCAGGACGGCATTGACCGTGATGCCCATCGGCGCGAACTCCAGCGCAGCACTGCGCACGAACCCCAGCTGGCCCGCCTTCGATGCCGCGTAGTGGGCATTGGCCTCCATGCCGACGATCGGACCAGTGATGGAGGAGATCACGACGACGCGCCCGTGGTCCGAGCGGCGCACGTGCGGCAGGCAGGCCTGCACGCTCATGATGGTGCCGGTGAGGTTCACGTCGATCATCCGGCGCAGCTCGTCCTCCGGCATCGACTCGATCATCGACTCCGGGTAGATCCCGGCATTCGCTACGACGATGTCGATGCCGCCGAACCGCGCGGCCGTCGCATCGGCGGCGCGCACGCAGTCGTCCCTGCTGGCGGTGTCTGCCGCCACGAACGCTGCGTCCGACGCCCCTGCAGCCACCAGCTCGGCAGCGCAGGCGGCGCCCGCTGCGAAGTCCCGGCCGGTGACCATCACCTTCGCGCCGTTACGGGCGAACGCGAGCGCTATCCCCCGGCCGATGCCCTTCGTGCCCCCGGTGACCAGCGCGGCCCGGCCCGCGATCGGCGTGAGCATCGGCCACTACTCCCCGTGCACCGGGGCAGGCCCGGTCGAGCCGCGCACCACGAGCTCGGGACGGAAGACGAACTCGTCGCGTGGCGCTGGCGTGCCGTTGATCTCGTCGACGAGCGCCTGCACGGCGGCAGTGCCCATCTCGAGCACCGCCTGCCGGATCGTGGTCAGCGGCGGATCGGTGAAGGCGATCAGCCGGGAATCGTCGTACCCGACGACCGAGATGTCGCGTGGCACCTCGAGGCCCCGCTGGCGGATGGTGCGAATGGCACCGAGCGCCATCAGGTCCGAGCCGCAGACGATCGCGGTGACCCCGCAGCCCAGGAGGTGATGCGCCGCCGCCTGGCCGCCTTCGACGGCGAACAGCGAATGCGCCACCAGCATCTCGGCCTCATCTCGCGGCACGCCGGCGATGCGCTCCATCGATGCGAGGAAGGCGGCCCGCTTGCGCACGACAGGCACGAAGCGCCCGGGCCCCAGGGCCAGGCCGATGCGGCGGTGGCCCATCGACCACAGGTGCGCGACGGCCTGATCCATTGCTGCAGCATCGTCGTCGGAGATGAACGGGGCATCTATGCCCTCGGCGAATCCGTTGACGAACACGACAGGCAGCCCGCGCTCGACGAGGAGCCGGTACCGGTCGTGGTCGGCCGTCGCGTCCGCGTGGATCCCGGACACGAAGATGATCCCCGCGACGCCGCGGTCGAGCAGCAGCTCGACGTACTCGTCCTCCGAGACGCCGCCGGGCGTCTGGGTGCACAGGACCGGGGTGAACCCGTGCTGGGCGAGCAGGGTCTCCATCACCTGCGCGAAGGCCGGGAAGATCGGGTTGTCGAGCTCTGGGACGACGAGCCCGACGAGGCCGGAAGTACCGCGCAGGCGCAGGGGGCGCTCGTAGCCGAGCACGTCGAGGGCCGTCAGGACCTGCTGCCGCGTCGCGGGCGAGACACCCGGGCGGTCGTTGAGGACGCGCGAGACCGTGGCCTCGCTGACGCCTGCCTGTTCGGCGATGTCGGAGAGGCGGGCCCTGGGGTTGTCCGTCACGGCGAGCAGCCTAGGCCTCGTCGTCCAGGCACGTTCGTGGCAGGCTTCGCTCGTGCGCATGACCGGCAGCCCGGACGAGCCCGACCTGGCCTTCCTGCCCTGGGGGACGGCGCTCGAGGAGTGGCCGGACGACCTGGTCGTCGCGCTCCCGCGCGGCATCTCGCGCCACATCGTCCGGTTCGTTCGCCTGCATGGCGTCGTCTATGCGATCAAGGAAGTGGAGCAGCACTTCGCCCAGCGCGAGTACGAGCTGCTGTTCGACCTGCAACGCCGCGGACTTCCGACGGTCGAGCCCGTCGGGGTGATCCTCGATCGGCACGATGCCGCTGGCGAGCCGCTCCCCGCTGCGCTGATCACGCGCCACCTGGAGTTCTCGCTGCCCTACCGCGCGCTGTTCTCGTCCAGCCTGCGGCAGGAGACGGCGAACAGGCTGCTCGATGCCCTCGCCGTGCTGCTCGTGCAACTCCACCTGGCAGGGTTCTCGTGGAACGACTGCTCGCTGTCGAACACGCTCTTCC
>CAYFLP010000024.1:0-16916 GCA_964344045.1 uncultured Bifidobacteriaceae bacterium | reverse complement strand
AACAGCAGCGGGTCCTGGAACACCATCCCGATGCCGCGCTGGTGCACGGGACGGCCCGTGACGACCTGGCCGTCGAGCAGTACGTCGCCGGCCAGGGCCGGAACGATGCCCGCGATGGTGGCAAGCAGGGTGGACTTGCCGCAGCCGCTGGGGCCGGTGATGGCCATGATCTCGCCCGGAGCCAGTCGCAGGTCGATTCCGCGGGCGAGGACGGTGCCCGCGTGGCCGATCGCCAGGCTTCGCGTGGAGAGCCTCTCGGTCATCGCTGCACCGACAGGCGGTTACGGCCCATGCGGTCGACGACAAGCACGAGCGCAAGGGTAAGGGTGACCAGCAGGACCGAGCTGGCTGCGGCCGCGCCGTACGAGAGGTCGCCTGGGCGCGAGAGCAGTCGCACGATCTGGACGGGCATGGTGGGGGAGCCGGCGCGGGCGAGGAATGCTGCCGCGCCGAACTCGCCCAGGGACACTGCGCAGGCCAGGCCGGCGGACGCCAGCATCACCAGCCGCAGGATCGGGCCGTAGGCGGTGATGAAGGCGCGCGTTGGCCCGGCGCCCAAGGTGGCCGCGGCGGCGACGAGGCGGCGATCGCGGCTCATGAGCGCGGGCGCGACCACGGCCACGACGAGAGGCACCGCCACCAGGGAGTGCGCTATCGGCACGAGGAATCCGCTGCTACGAAGGTCGATCGGCGGCCGACCGAAGGCCAGGAGAGTGCCGAGGCCCAGTGTGGCGGCCGAGATGCCCAGGGGGAGGATCGCGATCACGGCGATGACTCGTGCCCTGCCCTGCGACACGACTGCCACGGCGGCCAGACCTCCGATGATCGCTGCGACCAGGCCCGCGACGATGGCATAGGCCACCGACATGCGCATCGCATCGAGGGGCGACCCGATGCGGGTCGTGCCAGCGTCGATGGAGCCCAGGGCATGCCACCAGTCCAGAGTCCAGCCATGCGGGCCTCTCACGGAGGCCAGGGCGATCGCAGCCAGCGGGGCAGCCACGATGAGCGTGCCGACAAGAGCCGTGCACCGCACGGCCCAGGCAACGCCGGAATTGCGCGCGACGATCAGCGCCGGTCGCGTCCTGCTGCGCGTGCTCCGGCGACTGGCCCAGGCCCCGGCGAGAAGGGCGACCGACACAACGACGAGTTGCAGCACTGCCGAGGCCGCCGCACCGGGGATGTCGAGGAGGACCGACGTCTGGCGCAGGATCTGGGTCTCCAAGGTGCGCGTGCTCGAATCCCCGAGGAGCAGCGCGATGCCCAGGGAGCTGAACGAGAACGCGAACACGACGCAGGCCGCCGACAGGATCGATGGACGCAGCATTGGCCAGGTCACGGTGCGGAAGGCCTGCGCCCGCGTGGCGCCCAGGGATTGCGCCACCCACTCGTACGAGGGGTCGTGCTCGGCCCATCGTGCTCCCACGACCCGGGTGACGACAGCGATGTTGACGTAGGCATGCGCGAGCACCACGAGGGCTAGGCCTTGGGGCAGTGCCTGTCCGACGAGTGCCCGAAAGGCGAGTGCGACCACCACTGTGGGAAGCACGAAGGGCACCGTGACGATGGCCTGCGCCAGTGCTCGACCCCGAAAGGCATACCTGCTGGTCACGTTGGCCAGCGGCAGGCCGATCGCGAGCGCAAGGGCCGTGCTCGCCAGCGCCTGAAGGCTGGCGAGGGCCGCGATCTGCCACGACTGCGGGCGCACCAGGCCGGCAAGGGCTGCTGGCCCTGCCACCGCTTGGCCCAGGCGCATGAGCGGGTACGCGAGGAAGACGGCAAGGAAGGCCGCGGGCACGACCCACGTCCACCTCAGCCAGGCGGGAGTCACGGCGTCAGCGGCCCATCACCGTGCCCCACTGCTCGAGCCAGCCGGCCAAGCCGTCAGCGACCTGCTGGGGATCGAGTTGCAATGGTGCATCGACACGTGCTGCGAACTTCGTGAAGACGTCAGGCAGGGCGACCTTGTCTCGCGCAGGGAAGACGAACATCGACAGCGGCACGTCCGCCTGGACTGGCTCCGAGAGCAGCCAATCGATCACGGCGTGGGCGCCGGCTTCATTCGCCGTGCCCGCGAGCACGCCTGCGTACTCGACCTGTCGGTAGCAGCCGTCTGTCATGACGGAGGTCGACGGCTCGGTGGGCTTCGGGTCCTGCGCGTAGACGATCTCGGCCGGGGGGCTTGTCGCGTAGGAGACCACCAGGGGATGGCTGCCCTTGCCGCCTCCGGTGAACTGGCCCTCGTAGGCATCGGTCCACGAACCGGCCACGGTGACCCCGTTGTCGCGCAGTGCCTGCCAGTACTGCTGCCAGCCGTCGCCGTAGCGCGCGATCGTCGCAAGCAAGAAGGCCAGGCCAGGTGAGGAGGCGGCCGGGTCCTCGACGACCAGCAGGTCCTTGTACTGGGGCTTGATCAGGTCGTCGAGCGTCGACGGCGCGGGCATCGCGGCCTGGGCGAAGTAGGCATCGTCGACATTGACGCACACGTCGCCGAAGTCGACCGGCGTGACGACTCCGCCCGCTGTGTCCGACTGCAGTTCGGGGCGAAGCGCTGCGGCATCGGGTGCAGAGTAGGGGGCGAAGATGCCTGCATTGACCGCGCGCGACACGAGGGTGTTGTCGACGCCGAACAGCACGTCGGCGCTCGGCGCTCCGGCGGAGAGAACGGCGCCGGCGACCATCTGGCCGGCGTCGCCGCCCGTGACGACCTCGAGGTGGTAGCCGGTCGCGGCTTCGAAGTCCTTGACGAGCTGGTCGCTGACGACGAAGGAGTCATGCGCCAGCAAGCGCACGGTGGTGTCGCCGGGGGCCGCTGCAGGTGAGGCAGTCGCGCTGCTCGGCGAGGTGGTCGGCGAGGTGGTCGCAGTCGAGCCGCCGCCCGAGCACGCGGCCAGGGAGAGCGATGCAGTCGCGATGAGAGCGACAGCGGGGATGGAGCGACGTGCATGCATGGGGGAATCCGCCTCCCTATCGCTGGCATTACCCAGATCAGGTTCAGTGGGTCGGCGGCAGCGACCGCCCTCTCAGCCCGCCGATCCTGCGAGCTCCCCGGAGGGCACCAGGCTAGCGCGTGGCGGCCATCTCACGGCGAATGGCCTCGGCGAAGGCATCGACATCGGCCTCGGTGGTGTCCCAGGAGCACATCCACCGGACCTCGCCGGTTGCCTGATCCCAGGTGTAGAAGCGGAAGGCCTCCTGCAGGGCCGCTGTCACCCCGGCCGGGAGGATGGCGAACACGGCGTTGGCCTGCACCGGTCGGGTGATGGCGACGCCCTCGATCGCTGCGACATGCGTTGCGAGCCGGGTGGCCATGGCGTTCGCGTGCGAGGCATTGCGCAGCCATAGGTCGTCGGTGAGCAGTGCGAGCAACTGGGCACTGATGAAGCGCATCTTGCTCGCGAGCTGCATCGAGGTCTTGCGCAGGAAGTCGACAGCAGGCGCGGCATGCGGATCGAGGACGACGACGGCCTCGCCGAGCATGATCCCGTTCTTGGTACCGCCGAACGACAGAGCGTCGACGCCGCTGTCGGTGGTGAACGAACGGAAGGCCTCGCCCAGGGAGGCTGCCGCGTTCGACAGGCGGGCGCCGTCCATGTGCAAGCGGAGCCCGAGCCCGTGCACGTAGTCGGCCAGCGTGCCCACGTCGTCGCGGGAATAGACCGTGCCGAGCTCGGTGGACTGGGCGATCGTGACGGCACCCGGCTGCGCGCGGTGGACGAAGCCGAAGTCGAAGGCCTGCGTCGCCACGAGGGCGGGATCGAGCCTTCCGTCGGGCGTCGGCACTGTCCACAGCTTCAGGCCGGCCATGGTCTCCGGTGCGCCGCCCTCGTCTACATGCACATGTGCCGACGAGGCGCAGACGACCGCCTCCCACCGCTGCGTGAGGGCCTGCAGTGCCACCACGTTCGCACCGGTTCCGTTGAAGACGGGGAACACCTCGGCCTGTGCGCCGAAGGTGTCCTTGATGCGGTCGCGCAGCAGGGCCGTGGTGGTGTCGTCGCCGTAGGCAACCTGGTGGCCGTGATTCACCCGGGCGATGGCCTCGAGGACCTCGGGGTGGATGCCTGCATAGTTGTCGCTCGCGAAGCCGCGGGGAGCGGGGGTCAGGTTGTCAGCCACGGCGGCGATTATCCCGAAGCGTGCGGAAGGTCCACACCCAGGCGAACGCGACGATGGCCGCGCCGAGCAGCAGGATGCCCGTGAGCAGGTCCCAGCCGACGGCGCTCACGCGCACGAAGAAGGCGACAAGGAGCATGAGCCCTGCGGCCGATTGCAGGGCAAGGGAGAAGCGCATCTGGCGGCGTCCGGCATCGTCGAGTTCCATGGGGCCTCCTAGAGCGAGTTCCATTGCTGGATGACGTGCTGCTCGTGCTCGAAGCCAAGGGCGGACAGCCGTGCCGGGTCGAGTGCGAAGAGGCGGCCGGCGATCGGTTCGAGTCCGAGCCAGCGTGCCGTGAGGATGCGCAGCACGTGCCCGTGCGCGACGAGGATGCAGTCCTGGCCCTGGGCCAGGTACGGCTGGCACGCGGTGATCACGCGGTCGACGCGCAGTGCGACCTCGTCGAGCTGCTCGCCGGGGGTGGCGCCGGGGCCGGTGCCGGGCGGAATGGGGTGATCCCAGACCAGCCAGCCCGGATCGCCGAGGGAGTCACGGATCTCGGCCGTGGTTCGGCCCTCCCATGCCCCGTAGTCCCACTCGTGCAGGTCGGGATCGACGACATCGGCCGTCAGTCCGGCCAGCCGGGCCGTGTCCTGCGCCCGGGCGAGCGGGCTCACGCGCACCATCCCGACCGAGCGCCCGCGCAGGGCCTCAGCGAGCTCGGCCTGCACGGCCGATGCGGCTGCGCGCCCGGCCTCGGTCAGCGGGATGTCGGTCATGCCCGTATGCCGCCCGGTACGGCTCCATTCCGTCTCGCCGTGCCGGATCAGCCATAGGCGTCCGGAATGCGCGGTGTCGGTCATGCCTCTGCCTCCGGGTGCACGTCGTCGAGATCGGCGGTGTCGACCGCCGCGGCTGCGCGCCCGCCGAGCCGGCCAATTGCCATGAGCGAGTATCCGACGGACGGGCCGACGAGTATCGCGAACAGCACGGTACCGATGCCGACCGTTCCCCCCAGCGCCCATCCGATCGCCAGCGCCATGAGTTCGATCCCAATGCGCACGTGCGTGACCGACCAGCCCGTGCGCAGGTGGATGCCGGTCATCCAGCCGTCGCGGGGCCCAGGCCCCAGGTGGGTCGTGAGGTACATGCCGCTTCCGATGCCGATGAGCACGATGCCCACCACGACCGCGCCCATGCGCACGGCCACGCCCTGCGGCGTCGGCAGCACTCCCGACATCACCTGCAGGGAGGTCGCGATGACGAGCGCGTTGGCGATCGTGCCCAGGCCAGGCCGCTCCCGCAGGGGGATCCAGAGCACGAGCACGGCGGCACTCACGAGCGCCGTCGCGACCCCGATGCCGATCGGCAGGTGCTGGGTGAGTCCCTGGGCGAGCACGGTCCAGGGCGCCACTCCCAGGTCGGCACGCACGAGGAGTGCCTCGCCGGTGCCGAACAGCCACAGGCCGGCCACCAAGATCGCCAGCGTTGTCGGGCGGGCCTTCCAGCGGCTGCTTGCCTGCCAGGGCGTGGGGGGAACGTGCCTCGACGGGCGCCACCACGATGCGGCCGGCTGCGCGGGGAGCGGGCCTTTCGT
The DNA here is from genome assembly GCA_964344045.1 of uncultured Bifidobacteriaceae bacterium. GTDB lineage: Bacteria > Actinomycetota > Actinomycetes > S36-B12 > S36-B12 > UBA10649. The sequence continues at coordinate 11,220 of CAYFLP010000024.1, read as the reverse complement.
GGTCATCGGCCCACCCTAGAGGGCGCTATCGGGGCTACCCTGGCCCGATGAGGCTTCTGGCGGCAGGCGCCCTCGTCGGCGCACTTGTCCTGACCGGCTGCGGGGGCGGCGACTCCTCGGCGAGCGGCTCGGCATCTGCGACGCCGTCGGCCGAGGGCGGCGGCGTCTCGCTGCTCGAGCAGCAGCGCACTACCGTGCTCGACCAGCCGGTGCAGTACCCCAAGAAGCGCCCCGCCGAGATCACCAGCGCGACTGTCCTGCTCGAGCCTGGCCAGGAGTCGGGGTGGCGCAAGCACGGTGCGCCGACCTATGTCTATGTCATGGAAGGCACCATCACCGTCGAATACGACGCGGGCGTGACCCAGGAGTTCTCGGCCGGGACCTCCTTCATGCAGGCAGTGGGCGTCTGGCACAACATCTCGAACAAGGGCTCCGATGCCGCGCGCTTCCTGACCGTCACCATGGGCGCGAAGGGCATCAAGCCGGTCGTCGAACGCTGACGCCGCGACCGTAGGCTTCCGGGCATGCGGACAGTCGAGGAGTACCTGGCGTCCGTGCTGTCCGGCATTCGCGTCCTGGACCCCATCGAACTGCCCCTAGCCAGCGCACATGGCTGCGTGCTGGCCGAAGCCGTGCGCGCTCCGTGGCCCCTGCCTTCGTTCGACAACGCGGCCACCGATGGGTTCGCCGTCCGAGCCGACGACATCGCTCCTGCGCGGGAAGGCAGTGCGGTCGCGCTGCGAGTCATCGACGACGTGCCTGCCGGCTACCGCTCGACCGAGACCGTCGAGCCGGGGACCGCAGTGCGCGTCATGACGGGTGCCCCGATTCCAGCGGGCGCCGATTGCGTGGTCGCGGCCGAGCTCACGGACGCTGGCGACGACCTGGCCGACAGCGTTGGCGTGCGGGCGAGCGTCGCCCGGGGAAGCGGAATCCGGCGTGCGGGCGAGGACATCACCGCAGGCGAGACGGCATTGGCGGCGGCCACGCTCATCGGCGCCCGCCAGGTGGCCATCCTGGCGGCCCTGGGCTGCGGGCTCGTCCGCGTGCATCCCCGGCCGCGCATTGCCGTCATCGCCGCCGGCTCAGAGCTCGTCGAGCCGGGCCTCGACCTGCGCACGGGCCTGGTCAGCGAGAGCAACAGCTACCTGCTCGTCGCCGCGGCCCGCGAGGCAGGCGCCGATGCCTATCGCGTTGGCCCCGTGCCGGATGAGCCGCATGCGCTGCGCGAGGCCATCGAGGATCAATTGCACCGCGCCGACCTGATCATCACCATCGGCGGGGTGAGCCCCGGCCCGCACGACAGCGTGCGGGCAGTCCTCGACGAACTGGGCACGATGGAGTTCTCGTCCATCGCCATGAATCCCGGGCGCCTGCAAGGCCATGGCACCGTCGGGCCCGACGCCACGCCGATCATGGCGCTGCCCGGCAACCCGGTCAGCAGCTATGTGTCATTCGAGTGCTTCGTGCGGCCAGTCATCCATCGAATGCTCGGCCTGGCGGGCGAGGGGCTCCCGCAGGCGAGCGCTACCGCCGGCGTGGACATCGCATCACCGGCCGAGCAGCGCCAGTACGTACGTGCCCGCTACGTGGCACCGGACGTCGTCGTGCCGGTCGGCGCGGGCCAGGGCGCGCACCTGTTCGCCGGCCTGGCGCAGGCCGAGGCGCTGGTGATCGTCCCGCAGGGCACGTCCCGGATCCATGCAGGCGAGCGGGTACAGGTCATCGACCTGCGCTAGCCATCCGCGCCACGCAGTCGAGTGGGGGGTTGTGGTTCATCCTGCGCAGCAGGATGAACCACAACCCCCCACTCGACTGCCGGTCGGTCATCGTCTCCAGAGGTCGGGGCGTTCACCGAAAGTTCATCCACCTGGCAGCCGCCGTACATGAGAGGAGCAAGTGCAGGCAACCTGGCCGCGACAAGGTTGTCTCATGTTCGGAGCCGGCACCGATGGCATGCGCGATCTACATGGCGCTGCCGCTTCGCACCGCGGTGATCGCATCTTCAATCGCACGATCACGGCACTGGCTTTCACCGCCCTCATCGTCCTCGCTGGTATCGCGATCTTCCTCGGGCTGCAGACCATCCCGGTCTTCAAGGAGCTCGGGCTGTCGTACCTGACCACGACCGCGTGGGATCTGACCACTGATCCTCCGAACGTGGGCATCTTCGGCATGCTCTACGGCTCACTGCTGCTGTCTGTTGTGGGCCTCGTCATCGCGGTGCCGACAGCACTCCTGCTGGCTGTCTTCATGGTGTTCATCGCACCGCCAAGACTTTCCAAGGGACTCACCTACCTGGTTGACCTCATGGCGGCCATCCCGTCCGTGATCATCGGACTGTGGGCGTTCTACGTGCTGACCCCGCCGGCCGTCGAATGGCAGCAACTGCTCAACGAGTACCTGGGGTGGATGCCGATCTTCCAGAACACCTCCGGCAACTTCCTCGGCACTCCGTTCATCGCGGGAGTCGTGCTCGCCATCATGATGATCCCGATCATTACGTCGGTCTCACGCGAGGTGCTGAGTCGGACGCCACCGGAGCTCATCAACGCCTCCGAGGCGCTTGGCTGCTCGATGTGGACGATGCTCCGCTACGTGGCCCTGCCGTACGGCCGCGGCGGCATCGTGGGTGGCATCATGCTCGGTCTCGGCCGTGCGCTCGGCGAGACCATCGCGATCTTCTTCGTGCTCAAGATCGTCTTCGATACCAACTGGTATCAGGTCATCGAATCCGGTGGCGGCTCCGTCGCGACCTTGATCGTCTCCAAGTTCGGGGAGGCAACAGGGCCCTTCGAACAGCAACTGCTCCTGGCAGCAGGCTTCTTCCTCTTCCTCGGAACCCTTGCCGTCAACATGATTGCGAACCTGATCGTGAGCCGTACCGGAAGGCTGCAGAAGTGAGCACCACCGTCTACGACCCGGCCAAGTCGGAGGAACTGCGGACGCAGGAGCCCGGTCGTTCGTGGCGCAATCGAACGCCGCGCTTCAAGCTGGCCGTCGCGGTTGGCACGGTCATCCCCGTCGCCGTCGGCCTCGGACTGCTGTTCCTCACGGACGTTCCGGATGCCTTGGTCGTGGTGGCCATCTACTTCCCGCTGCAGCTCATCGCGGCCGCTCTTGCGGCGTGGGCCACCAAGGGCCGGCACGGACTCGCTGACTCGGCCATCTATGTACTCGCTATCGGATCGAGCATCTTCAGTCTTGTCGTGATCTTGTCGCTCATCCTCTCGCTGCTGCTCAATGGCCTTCGAGCGATACGAAGTTCCTTCCTCACGCAGAACAACGTCTACATCAGCCCCAGTACTCCGTTGGAGTATGGCGGGGTCGGCCACGCTGTCCTTGGCACGATCATGATCGTGGCGATCTCGATGGTCATCGCGATCCCGATCGGCATCGCCACCGCCGTGTACGTCACCGAGGTTCGTGGCCGGGCCGTTCCGTACGTGCGGTTCTTCGTGCAGGCGATGTCGGGCGTTCCCTCGGTGGTCGCAGGCCTGTTCATTCTGACCACGCTCATCCTGACCGGAGCTCTTCAGGCGAGCGCACTTGCAGGCGGGCTCGCCTACGCGATCTTGATGCTTCCGACGATCGCCCGTACCGCAGAAGAGGTGCTGAGACTCATTCCTGACGACCTTCGGACTGGCGCCCTGGCCTTGGGCTCCACACGTGCGCGCGTTGTCATGAAGGTGGTTCTGCCGGCGGCGAAGACCGGCATCATCACGGCCATCGTGCTGGGCGTGGCTCGGGTGGTGGGTGAGACAGCACCGTTGCTGCTCACCGTCGGCATCAGCGACCAGACGGTCGTCAACCCGGTGAACTCGCCGATCTCGGCGCTGCCCACCTACATCTTCACCAACGTCGCGCAGCCGTACCCCGATGCCGTGACTCGCGCATGGGGCGCTGCCCTCGTGCTCATGGTCCTCGTGGCCATCCTCTTCGTTCTTGCTCGAGTGATCGGGCGCAACCGTGTCGGCCGCACCAAGTAGGGAGAACTGATCATGTCCACCGCAGAGTTCGAGAAGAGCATCGAGGCCATGGAAACTTCACTGTCCAGTACGCCTACGCAGACCGCCATCGAGTTGGCTGCTGAGAACGTCAGCGTCTGGTTCGGCAAGCGCAAGGTGCTCGAAGGCATCGACATTGCGTTCCCCAAGCAGTCGGTCACGGCGCTCATCGGCCCGTCAGGCTGCGGCAAGTCGACATTCATTCGCACCCTCAACCGGCTGCATGAGTTGATTCCCGGTGCTGCCCTCGCTGGGCAGGTGCTCTACGAAGGCAGTGACATCTACGACCCAAAGGTCGACCCGGTGCACATTCGCTTGAAGATCGGCATGGTCTTCCAGAAGCCCAACCCCTTCCCGAGCATGACCATCCGCGGGAATGTGCTGTCGGGGCTGAAGCTTTCTGGCATGAAGCGCAGCAATCACGACCAGATCGTCGAGGAGACCTTGACGTCGGCCGGTCTGTGGAACGAGGTCAAGGATCGACTCGACCACGCCGCGGGTGAGCTTTCGGGCGGGCAGCAGCAGCGGTTGGTCATTGCGCGTGCCCTCGCGGTGCAGCCGCATGTGCTGCTGATGGACGAGCCGTGCTCAGCGCTGGACCCGGCATCGACCCTCAAGGTTGAAGAGACGATCCGTGAGCTGTCGAAGAACATCACCATCGTGATCGTCACTCACAACATGCAGCAGGCGGTGCGCGTTTCCGACAACACCGCCTTCTTCCTCGCGGCCGAGAACGAGCCGGGCCACATCATCGAACAGGGTCCGACCACGGAGATCTTCGGGAATCCCCAGGATCAGCGCACCCTTGACTACGTCAACGGACGTTTCGGTTAGCGAGCCGCTCACCGCGTAACGCACTGTTCACCAAGAGTCCTCGCCGACTTCAGCCAGTGCAAACCAGAAGGTCACGAAACCCTCCTAACTTCAGTCTTGCAAAGTTCATCAATCACAAGGAGAAAACAGTGCGTCGCACTCTCGCTATCCTCGCCTCCGCTGCCGTGGCCGCTTCCACGGTCGCGCTCGCCGCGCCTGCAGCCCACGCTGCAGAGTCAGTCTCAGGCGGTGGCGCTTCCTTCCCGTACGTCCTGCTCCAGCAGTGCCTGGCGGACTACAACGCCTCGCAAAAGGACTTCACGATCACGTACCAGTCGACTGGCTCGGGTACCGGCAAGAGCAACTTCACCAAGGGCACCTTCGTCTTCGCTCAGACCGATAGCAAGTACTCGAGCGGCGAGCCGACCTTCGGCTGGCAGTACGTTCCGAACGTCGGTGGCGCGATCGTCTTCCCGATCAACCTGAAGAACGCACAGACTGGCCGCACGCTCGGCTCTTCGATCCAGCTCAAGCAGATCACGCTCGCGAAGATCCTTGCCGGTGCCATCACCACCTGGAACAACCCGGAGATCGTCAAGGACAACCCGCGTATCGCCTCGGCACTGCCGAACAAGCCGATCACGGTCGTCTACCGCTCGGGCAACTCGGGCACCTCGAACAACACCCTGCAGTACCTCAATGCGTGGGCGCCGACGATCTGGTCGAAGGTCCAGGACGACTTCGGCACCGCCTTCCCCGGTGGCAAGCCGCCGGCCAGTTCGCTGACCGGCAAGGACAACGCCGCAGTCCTCTCAACAATCGCGTCCACTGATGGTGCCATCGGCTACGTCGACCTAGGCGATGCCAAGGGCTACCCGCTCGCTCGCGTGCAGAACGCCAATGGCGACTTCGTCGCTCCTTCGTCTGCCTCTGCCGCCAAGAACCTGGCCAACCAGCTCAATGTGGGCACCAACGGCCTCGTGACGCTCGACTACAAGATCAAGATCCCCGGCGCTTACCCGATGGCCATCTTCAGCTACGGACTCGTGCGTACCGATGGCAAGGGCCCGAACGGCCTAGGAGTTCGCCAGTTCGAGGACTACGTCCTGCAGAAGTGCGGACCGGCTCGTGCGGCTTCGCTCGGCTATGTACCGGTCGCAGGCAAGGTGCTGGCGAAGGCCAAGGCAATGCTGGCGAACGTCAAGTAGTACCTCGCACCACTCATAACTGCTGAACCCCTAGTGCGCAAAGGTGAGGACGATGCCTCGGAAATCCCATTCATTCCGAGGCATCGTCCTCGCCGTCTCTGCCGCCGGCGTGGCCGTATCACTGGGTGCCTGCACGCCGCCGATGCCACCTGACGTCATGGCTGCGGTTGCCGAATCGCAGGTCACGTGCCAGAGCGGTACCGTCAGCGTTGCTGTTCCTGATGACCTGCTGGGCTCGATGGCCTCGGTTGGCGCCGCGCTGTCCGGGGTCTGCCCGGAGCAGCTGGTCAATGAGGTCATGTCGACTGATCCAGCGCCAGTGCGGCTGGTGAGCGGAACTCCGACGCCGGATCAGATCGCGGAGTTCGCCAGGACCGACTGCAGCGTTGGATCTCCCATCGTCGTTCCTGCCTTCTCCTATCCGGTCACCGTGGCCTACAACGCCCCTGGCCTTGAGGGCCTGTACTTCACGCCGGAAGCGGTCGCCGGCATTCTCAACGGAACAGTGACGACCTTCGAGGATCCCCTGATCGCGGACGCGAATGAGGGCTTCGACCTCTCAGGTCTTGCCCCGTTCACGGTGATGTCCGTCGACTCGTACCAGGGTCCGGTCGAGGCGATGACGCAATGGCTTGCGAAGGAGGCTCCGAAGGCGTGGACGACGGGTCCATCTGGCACTCTCACCGCCTCGACGACGTACGCGACTACCCAGGAACTGCTCGACAACGTGAGCATGACGGAGTCTGCGGTGGCAATCCTGCCTGGCTACCAAGCCCTCACCTATGGGCTTGCTGCCGCGGCCTTGCCCTCGACCCCGCTCAATGACGATGGCTTGGCCGGTGAGCCCGTGGTCGTCATGTCTGATGACACGCAGTTGGCCAAGGTCGGTGCTGGTGCTGCCACCGTCACGCTGAACGAGTCCGGTACGCAGATGATTGCGTCCGCAGCAGTCGGCGGTGTGCCTAGCGCGGAGAACTTCGACCTCGCTGCGTCAAAGATCGTGCTTGCGGAGGGCCAGCCGATGGTGGGGTGGCCGGTGATGGCCTACGCCCACGTGCTGGTCTGTGACAGTCCGGCCGATCCACTGCCCCTGTCATTCGCGCAGTACCTGGTGCGGCTCGCCGGCCAGGGCGCCCTGGAGACCTTCGGGGTCACGCCCCTGCCCGAGCCCATCCGCATCGGCACCTTCAAGCCGCTCAAGGTCACGGTGAAAGCCGATGCCCCGTTGCAGCCGTCCGCGCAGTCACCCGCCGGGACAGCTCCAGCGACGGCCACTCCATAGGAACGAGTGGGGGGTTGTGGTTCATCCTGCGCAGCAGGATGAACCACAACCCCCCACTCGTTCAGGTAGGAGCCGTGCTGGGTGGCTAGATGAAGAGCAGCTGGGCGCCGTCGGTCATCTCGATGAAGTCGCTGGCATTGATGATCGCCTCGACTCCGTCGTAGAGGTCTTCCTTCTTCAGGTGGTTCATGTCGGCGCTGAGCTGGCATGCCCACAGGTGCCCGCCGGATGCGGTGATCAGGTCGAGGAACTCGGGCACGTCGGGGATCTCGAGTGCATCGAGCGACTTCTGCATCATGTGCGTGGCCATCGAGGTCATGCCCGGCAGCGGCGCGAGGGCCGAGGGGATGTGCGCGGCGGTGTTGCCCACCGGCGAGAACTTCAAGTGCTCCATGCGGCCCTTGGTGATGATGTCGAAGCCCCAGAACGTGAAGAACAGGTGCAGTTCGACGCCCTCGCCGAGTGCGGCATTTCCGAGGATCAGGCCGGGGTAGGCCATGTCGAGGCTGCCCTTGGAGCAGATGATGGCGAGCTTGCGGCCGCTGTCTTCGTCTGCACCGAATGACGGAACGATCATGTCTGACATTGCTGGATCTCCTTCTTCGCGGTGCGGGATCAGACGCAGCCGTGCGGCTTGGGCAGGCCGGCGATGTAGGCCATCTTCTTGGCCGGCTTCTTGGGGAACAGGACGAACAGGCGCTTGGTGTCGACGCCGCCGGCCGAGGAGACGCGGCGGATCGTGGGGGTCTCGCCCTGCGACTTGAAGTCGTCACGGAGGAACTGGATGATCGCCCAGTGCTCGTCGGTCATGTCGACGCCGATTGCCTCTGCGAGTGCCGTGCCGACTGTCTGGTCCCACTGGTCGTACTCGGTCATGAAGCCCTCGTCGTCGACGGCGACGTCGCGGCCGGCGATGGTGGTGGTGGGCATGTCGTAACTCCTCTAGTCGTGGTGCGGTCGGCTACTTGGCGTCGATCAGCTCGGTGCGCTTGCCGCTCATCGACATGAGGGCGGGCACCGGCATCGGACGGCCGGGGATCAGGACGTTCCAGTACATCCACTTGAAGGCGAGCTTGCCCATGTGGTTCAGGCGCGTGGGCTTGAGCAGGCTCATCGGGCCGATGCCTGCCACGGGGTACTTGCCCGGCAGCGGCTCGGTGTCGTAGTTGAAGTCGATGAGCATGGCCTTGCTGTCGCCGGTCTCGATGAAGCAGTTGGCATGGCCGTCGAACCGGTGCGTCATGGGCTGGCCAGCGATGTACTGCATGAAGTTCTCGGCGAAGATGTCGATCTCGAAGTGCGCGACCGAGCCGGCCTTGGACGCGGGGATGTCATTGGCATCGCCCAGCGCGAAGATGTTGTCGTAGGCCTTGGCCTGCTGCGTGAACTTGTCGACAGGGACGAGATTGAGCTCGTTGCCGAGCCCCGAGCGCGCGATGAAGTCGGCGCCCATGTTCAAGGGCACGGTGACCAGCAGGTCGAACGGCACCTCGCGCTCGTCATAGGAGACAAGGGCCTTCTCTTCCTGGTTCACCTCCATGAGCATGTAGTCGGGCTCGACGCTGATGCCCTTGGTGTCGAGGGTGTCACCGAAGGCCTGGGCCGCGATCGGCTTCGTGAATGCCGCGGGGAGCGGAGTCACGTAGGTCATCTCGACCTTGTCGCGCATGCCCTTGCTGCGGAAGAAGGAGTCGGCGAGGAAGGCGAATTCCAGTGGCGCCACGGGGCACTTGATCGGCATCTCGACGATGTTGATGACGAGACGTCCGCCCTGCCAGTCCTGCAGCTTCTTCGCGAGCTTGACCGAGCCCTCGTAGGTGTAGAACTCGTGGATGCTGTTGCCCCACTCGTCTCCGAGCATGCCATCGGTCTGGTCGGGCCGCGGCGTCACGCCGGTGGCGACGATGAGCACGTCATAGGCGAACTCGCGCCCGTCGGTGAGCACGACCTTGTTCTCATCGGCCTGGACTGCCTCGATCTCGCCGTAGGCGAGCGGGATGTCCTTGCGCAATTGCGCACGGCGGCTCTTGGTCACCTGCTGCGGCTGGTAGGTGCCGAAGGGCAGGAACAAGAAGCCCGGCTGGTACCGATGGTTGTCATCGGCATCGATGACGGTGATGTTCCAGTCGGCCTTCGGGAGCTTCTTGCGGAGCTTGTTGGCGGCCATCGACCCGGCGGTGCCACCGCCGAGGATCAGCAGATTCTTCATACCCCTGACGGTATGCGCTCACCAACCCCGACCAGCAGGGCCGAAGTGCGTAATTGCCGGTGACCTTGGTCCTGCACGTGCTGGGCGGACTTCCTCAGTGCGCCGTGCCGCCGGCTTCCGTGAAGCGTTCGTAGGAGATCTTGATCTCCTTCTCGGCCTCCGCACGGCCTTCCCAGGTCGCGCCCTCGACGCTCTTGCCGGGCTCGAGATCCTTGTAGACCTCGAAGAAGTGCTGGATCTCCAGCCGGTCGAACTCGGCGACGTGGTGGATGTCGCGCAGGTGCTCCAGGCGCGGGTCGCCCGCGGGTACGCAGAGGACCTTGTCGTCGCCGCCGGCCTCGTCCGTCATGCGGAACATGCCGATCGCGCGGCACCGGATGACGACTCCGGGGAAGGTCGGCTCCTGCACCAGCACGAGCGCGTCGACTGGGTCGCCGTCCTGGCCGAGGGTGTTGTCGATGAAGCCGTAGTCATGGGGGTAGCGCGTGGAGGTGAACAGCATGCGGTCGAGGCGGATGCGTCCGGTCTCGTGGTCCATCTCGTACTTGTTGCGGCTCCCGGCAGGGATCTCGATGGTGACGTCGAACTCGAGCGGTTGCACCGGGTACCTCCAGGTTCACGTGCGTGCCCGGACGGGGCAGCAGGGGATTGGCCTAGTCTGACGCAGGTTGAGCAGTGGTGGCGACCATCGCAAGGGTGATCATCGACACGGCGGACGGTGGTGCATGAGGCGAACGGCCCTGATCGGCCTGACCGTGGCTGCCCTTGCCTGCACCGGTATTCCGACGGCGTTCGCTGCCGACTCCCCGCCGGCCGGCCCAGCAGGTGCCGTCCTGTCGCCCCTGACCCCTGCTGCCGCATCCGGCCCGGCACCGACGGCTTCCGGGGTCGGTCGGCAGCTCGCCTCGCTCCTGCGTGGCAGCCAGGACCTCACGGCAATGGTCATCGACCCCCAGTCGGATGCCGTGCTCCTCGACAGCCGGGCGGGCACGGGCATGATCCCTGCTTCCACCGCCAAGCTGGCCACCGCTGCCGCGGCACTGCAGGTGCTCGGGCCAGACCACCGCATCGCGACGCTCGTCCGCATGAGCGGCGACACGGTCTACCTGGTCGGCGGCGGCGATCCGTCGCTGCGGCTGACCGGCAAGCAGCGTCCCGGCGACCCTGCCTCCATCGCCGAGCTCGCACGCGCCGCTGCGCGGCAGCTGCCTGCGGGAGCGAAGGTGTCAGTGGCCTACGACGACCACGCCTTCCACGGCAGCACGCTCGGGCCTGGCTGGTCGAGGTCCTTTCCCCGGCTGGGAGTCGTGCCCCCGATCACGGCGCTGGTCGCCGACGGCGGCCGGGCCACTCCGGGGGGCAACTCCCGCGTGGCCGACCCCGCACAGGCAGCTGCGGAGGCGTTCGGGCGCGAGCTCGGCCGGCACGGGGTCGTCGTGCAATCGGTCTCGCGCGGCCGCGCTCCCGCGGACGCGCCCGAGATCGCGCGCGTGGAGTCCCAGCCCGTCGCGAGACTCGTCGAGACCATGCTGACCGACTCGGAGAACGCCTACGCGGAATCGCTGGCCCACCTGGTGGGCGGGGTATCGCTCGGCAAGCCGACCTTCGCGGGCGGGGCGGAGGCGACCCGGCAGGCACTTGAGGCCTTGGGCATCGACACTTCCGGCATGTCCTTGCAGGACGGCAGCGGGCTGTCGCGCG
>CAYFLP010000023.1:10584-17135 GCA_964344045.1 uncultured Bifidobacteriaceae bacterium | reverse complement strand
TTCATCACGTATTCGAGCGTGAGCTACTGCACTGCGTCCAGTGGCACCAACGGACGTGGTGGAGGCGGCGGTGGATCGGGTGGTCCGGAAGTTGGTGGCTCCGCACAGAATACGCGTGGCGGTGATGGCGGTTCTGGCGTCGTCATCCTTCGATATGTGGCCGCGTCCAAGTTCGTTGTCACGGGTAGCGCGAGTCAAACGGCCGGTAGCGCCCAGACCATCACCGTCACGGCCACGGACTCCACAGGATCCACGGTCACCAGTTACACGGGCGCTCACTCGCTGACATTCTCCGGTGCAAATTCGTCGACCAGCCCCGTGACAGCCCCGACCGTTGCGGGCACTGCGTTCGGATCAGTAACCGCGCTCACGTTCACCAATGGTGTGGCAACGGCCTCGATGGCGTTGTACAAGGCGGAGACGGCTCTTGTGAGCGTGAGTGACGGCTCACTGGCGAGCGCGGGATCTGATCGACTTTCCGTGACGGTGTCGGCTGCCAGCGCAAGCACGCTGGCGCTCACCACCCAGCCTGTGGGTGCAGGCTCGGGAGCGGTGCTTGGCACTCAGCCTGTGGTGGCAGTGCGCGACGCTTATGGCAACACTGTGGCGACCGACAACGCAACGCAGGTTACAGCGGCGATTCAGTCGGGCGCCGGAGGTGCGCTTGGAGGAACGACGATAGTAACGGCGTCGAATGGAGTGGCAACGTTCACGAATCTGGCGCTGTCAGGGTCTGTGGGCACAAACTACGTGTTGCGGTTCACGAGTTCGCCGGTCTACACGTCTGCTGATTCGACCAACGTGACCGTGAATGCGGGTACGGCATCCAAGCTGTCGTTCAGCGTGCAGCCATCGAACACCGCGGCGGGGTCGTCGATTTCCCCGTCGGTGCAGATCACCGTGCAGGATGCCCAGGGCAACACGGTGACGTCGTCATCGGCTTCCATCACTCTGGCAATCGGCACGAACCCGTCTTCGGGCTCCTTGTCGGGCTCGTCGACGGAAACAGCCTCCAGCGGGGTGGCGTCGTTCTCGAACCTGAGTATCAACAAGGCGGGTGCCGGTTACACCTTATTGGCCTCTTCGGGGTCCTTGACTGGGGCGACGTCGAGCGGCTTCAACATCGCCGCTGGATCGGCCACAGCCATCGCGATCAATGCGGGCAACGGCCAGTCGGCACACATCACCAGCGCCGTGGCCGTCCCGCCCAGCGTGCTGGTCACGGACGCCCATGGGAATCCGGTCTCCGGCGTCTCGGTGAGCTTCGCAGCCGCTTCGGGCAGCGGAAACGTTTCTGGCGGCTCGACGACCACGAACGGCTCTGGCATCGCCGCCGTGAGTTCGTGGACGCTAGGTGGGACTGTGGGCGCCCAGACGCTGACGGCAACGAGTGGCTCGCTGACCGGATCCCCGGTCACCTTCACCGCAACCGCCACGGATCCGCCTACGCAGCTCGCGGTGGTGACGCCGGCAGCAGGCGCGGTCTCCGGTGCGGCGTTCACGACGCAGCCGGTGGTGGAACTGCTGGATTCCGCAAGTGCTCGCGCGACATCGGATTCGTCCACAGTGGTCACGGTGACCGTGTCGGCCGGCGGAACGCTGTCGGGGTCGGCGAGCGCGACGGCGTCGAGCGGTCTGGTGACGTTTAGCGGACTGATCCTCACCGGTGCTGCTGGCACCTACACCCTCACGTACTCCTCAGGGTCGTTGACGGTTGCGACTCAGTCGATCGTGCTGGCGTCATCGGTACCTGTGCCGGTCGTGAAGCAGTCCCAGTCAATCAGTTATTCGACTTTGCCTGCCTCGCAGGTTATTTTTGGCGCCGCTCCCATCACGGTGAGTGCTTCGGCAACGTCGGGGTTGCCGGTGGCCTTCAGTTCCCCGCATACGCAGGTATGCACGGTTACGGGCAATACGGTCACCTTCATTGGCGTGGGTACCTGCATGGTCTATGCCAATCAGGCGGGCAATGACGAGTGGGAAGCGGCGTCACCCGTCGGCAGGCAAGTTGTCGTCGTGGCTGCTCGCCAGCCTTCTGCCTCTGTCGTTGCTCCTACGTCTGTTCGCTACGGCGAAACGGCTGAATTGTCATTGTCGGGTGGTGCGCCTGGTGCGATCCCTTTGTGGATGGTCAACTCTGAGTCGGCGAAGGCTTGTTCGATTCCCACGGCGATGCAGACGTCGGCGAAGGCGACTTTGACGCTGGGCGATGCGGGTACTTCGTGTTCTGTTCGTGCTGCTGTTCGAGCGACGAATTACATCGGCTTTTTCACCTCGAATGCCATCATCTCCGTGACCAAGGCCGATCAGGTCGTTGCCTTCACGTCAGTGGTGCCTGTGTCTCCGAAGGTCGGTGGCACCTATCGGCCGACGCTCACCTCGACGAGTTCGGTGACCCAGAAGGCAACCGGCCTGACTCCAACGATTTCCGTTACCCCGGGATCGGCCTGCACCATCTTCGCGGGCATCGTGACGTTCACGCGCGCGGGCAACTGCGAGATCCAGGCGTCATCAAGCGGATCCACGAACTTCACCGCAGCAGGCACCGTGATGCAGACGATTGCCGTGGGTGCGATCAATCAGACGATCGAGTTCGCGCAGCCTGCTGATGCGTTCGTGGGGTCATCGAGTCTGCAGATGCGCGCAACGGCGACGTCGCAGCTTCCCGTTGCCTTCGCGCTCGGCGCTGGCAGTACGGCTGGTGCTTGCAGGGTGTCGAGCACGGGAGTTGTCTCGATCTTGTCTGCCGGCACCTGCCAGGTGCTTGCGACTCAGCCCGGTGACAGTGAGGTGGCAGCGGCTTCGCCGGTGGCACGCTCCTTCGTCATCTCGGCTGGCCTGGCGACTGCGCCGACGATCGTGTCGGTTTCGGGTGGGGATCAGGCGATCACGGTGGGCTTTTCACCGCCTGGCTTCGACGGGGGCTCCCCGGTTGTGGCGTACGCGGTCACCGTGACACCTGCGGGTGGTGGCGTTTCCGTGACATCGACGGACTGCACTGCATCTCCGTGCACGGTGACGGGCCTGGCAAATGGCGTCACGTACACCGTCACGGTTGCTGCCATCACGGCAGCGGGCACGGGCCCTGCTTCGGCAAACTCCGCGAGCGTTGCGACAGTGAGCGCGCCCTATGCGGTCGGCGAGGTCGTGGCGAACCCCGGACAGGGATCGGCCACCCTCACGTGGACCTCGTTGACGGCCCAGCAACTGCTCAACGGTGGGTTCGTGCGCTACGAGGTCTACTACCGACTGGCCGGGACAAGCACCTGGACCGCCTGGAGTGATCCGAGTCTGACGAATATCTTCACCTCATCCATCGTCATCACTGGCCTGGATGTCTCCAAGGCCTATGACTTCAAGGTCGTGGCGTTGACCCAGGCCAACAATGGTGCGTCGGCAGCGAATACTGCTTCAGTCATCCAGTCGGCCCTCACGCCACCTGGTCCACCTTTGTCACTCAAGGTGCTGCGCCTATCGGATACATCGGCTCAGGTTTCCTGGCAAGCCCCGGAAAGTGACGGCGGTACGCCTTTGGTGAGCCCGTACTACGTGGTGATGCTCGTCAGTACTGCACCGGGTGCAGTGAGTCCAGTGGCATGTGTCTTCGAGAGCCCCACTGATCGGGTATGCACTGCAGCAGGGCTGACACCAGGAGCGAAGTACTCAGTCACGGTTGTGGCTCGGAACCGGATGGGCGACGGGCAGGGTGCCGTGGGGGACTACCCGGCTGAGTCGTCCACGCGGCTGCGCAAGGCGGCCTTCTTCAAGCCCGGGTCCGCGACCTTCTCGATCCGGGGCACGGACAAGCTTCGGGCCCTCGTAAACGGGCTGCCCAAGAACGCACGCAATGTGGTGGTGGTCGTGGTGGGAGTGTCGGTCTCGAGGCCGACGGTCGCAGAGAACATCGACATGGCGCGTGACCGGGCGAAGACCGTGGCCGACTACCTGTTGTCGCGCAAGGTGCCCGGCACCTACAAGATCAGCATCTCCACGTCCTTCGACATCGGTGCTGACGGACGGCCGAACAGGCCCAAGAAGCCCGGCCAGGCGACCGTGTCGCGAGTGGGCAAGCCCCTCACCACGGCACGCATCACCTACGACCTCGCGGACTAGTCGCTCCCACGCAGGCCGGATTTGTACTGACATAGTGCCGTGTGAGGGGAGCTGACTCGGGCGGGAGTGGCCCTGCTGCGGTCGCGAGACGTGGATCACGCCGAATTGGGGCGAATTACACGCTTGTAAGCGGCATGCCACAGTGGTAACACCCGTCACTTCCGTGTCAGAGTAGGCCCGTGCTTCCCCGCATCCAGGGGCGTTTCGCCCTGCACCTGACTCGGCGTCCCCGCCGCCAGGTGCGCCCGGCATCGCGGGGGATGCGGGCAGCGCTCGTCCTGGCCCTCGTCGCTGGGCTGGGCATGGCCGGCCCCACGGCGGCGTTCGCCAAGGACGGCGAGGACACCTGGGCCCCGTCGACCTGGACGGGCGAGCTTGCCGGGCCGCCCGTGCCGGGAGCCGGGCTTCCGCCCGCGGCCTCCCCGGTGATCGCCCAGCAGCTTCCCGAGGGCTACGACGTCGACCCGACGTACGAGGGCCAGGCCCAGTGCACTCCCGATGCCAAGGCCGGGACCCAGAAGCTGGCCGACCTGATCAAGGCGACCTATGGCACCAGCCAGACCGTCTGGATTCCGCGTGCCTGCGATGTCGGCGGCCAGAGCGAGCACAAGGAGGGCCGTGCCCTCGACTGGATGACGAGCGTGCGCAAGCAGCAAGAGCGCGCCAATGCCGAGCAGTTCCTGGCGTGGCTCCTGGGCCCCGACCAGTTCGGCAAGCCCTATGGCAACGCGATGCGCCTGGGCGTCATGTACATCGGGTGGAACGACCGCATCTGGCGCGGCTACGACATCAAGCGCGGCTGGACCGAGCTCAAGGGCTGCTTCGCGACTCCGAGCGAGGGGATGGACACCACCTGCCACCGCAACCACATCCATATCTCGCTGACGTGGGACGGGGCCAGCGGGCGGACGTCCTTCTGGGACGGCTCGCCGATGTCGATCGGCTACTGCGATCGCCTGCGCTCGAGTGCGACGCAGCAGGGCATCGGCCGTGCCAATGACCCCGTGGGCATCCAGCCGGTCACCGTCCTCGATACCCGTACCGCGGTCGGCATCAAGAAGCCGTGCCGGCTCCAGCAGGACACCTTCGCGGGCGAGAGCCACCGGCTGTTCCCGAAGGTGCTGGGCGTCGGGGGAGTCCCTGCGACCGGGGTGGCAGCGGTCGACGTGACCGTGTCGGGCCTGGGCGCAAATGCGCCGTCCTCCGTGCGCGTGTGGTCGCCGGGCGAGACCAAGAGCGACGTGGTCGCGAAGATGGAGATGAACGGCGACGGCACCGGCACGGCAACGGTGCCAGTCGCCAACGACGGCACCATCGCGCTCGCCGTGTCCGCGGGCGCGTCCGACATCTCGGTCAACGTCACCGGCTACTACCCCGTCGGCGACCACGAGAACCACACGAAGGCGACGCCGGGAGCGAGCACGGCGGCGCCTGCCGATGCTGCTCCGGCTCAGCCGGCGCCGGCGCCG
This sequence comes from uncultured Bifidobacteriaceae bacterium, assembly GCA_964344045.1. GTDB lineage: Bacteria > Actinomycetota > Actinomycetes > S36-B12 > S36-B12 > UBA10649. The sequence continues at coordinate 11,553 of CAYFLP010000023.1, read as the reverse complement.
GAGCCGCCCAAGCCCGCTGGCCAGCCGAACTCGCCGGACCCGATGGAGCCGGAGGACTTCGTCGCCATCGGCTCCGAGGTGGGCTATGACTCCACCAGCCAGGGCCCGGTGCAGCCAGCCGAGGTGCGCACGGTGCCGCTGACCGGCATCCCCGCCGAGGCGACCTCCGTTCTCGCGCTCGTCACGGCACGCGAGTCGACGAAGAAGGGCGTGGTCACGCTGGGCAAGCCCGGCGACGGCACCGGCTCGTCGTCGTTCGCCTTCCCGAAGAAGGGCATCCGCTCCGGCGTGCTCGTCATGCCCGTCGCGGGAAGCCAGGTCGCGATCACCGGCCCCGAGAAGGCCACGGTGCAGATGCGCATCGAGGTGCTCGGCTACGCCGTGAACTCCAGCCCGATCAACGTCAAGTCCGTCCCGACGATCTCCGTGGCGAAGCGCAAGCTGGCAGCCGGCGAGGCCTATGTCGCACCTGTGGTGGGCATCGGCACGATGCCGAAGAAGACCAAGAAGGTATCTGCTGTCGTGCTGCGCGTGACCGCCAAGACCAAGGGTGCCGATCCCGGCTCGGTGAAGGCCTACGGCCTCGACGGCGCTGCGCCTGCTACGCGGTCGGCACCCGTCGTGCCCGGGCAGCCGTTCACCAGCCTGATCGTGTCCCAGGTCGGCACCGACGGGAAGATCGTCCTGGCCCCGACGGTCGAGGCGAAGGTCGACGCGGAGATCGTCGGCTACGTGCGCCACCACAAGCACCAATAGCGCCGGCGTCGGCCCGATCACGCGTGTCGGGGCGGCTGCCTAGGATCGACGGGTGACCGGCCCGATCGACCCTGCGAACCTCGACGACCTCAACCCTGCCCAGCGGGCAGCGGTCGAGCACCGCGGGGCACCGCTGCTGATCGTGGCCGGTGCGGGCTCCGGCAAGACCCGCGTGCTCACGCGGCGCATCGCGCACCTGCTCGCCTCGGGAGA
>CAYFLP010000023.1:0-10574 GCA_964344045.1 uncultured Bifidobacteriaceae bacterium | reverse complement strand
GATGCCCAGGTGGGCGAGATCCTCGCCATCACCTTCACCAACAAGGCCGCCGGCGAGATGAAGGAGCGCGTCGCAGAGCTCGTCGGGCCGCGGGCCAAGGCCATGTGGGTGTCGACCTTCCACAGCGCCTGCGTGCGCATCCTGCGCGCGGAGGCCGGTCGCCTGGGCGTGTCGTCGTCCTTCACCATCTACGACCAGGCCGACTCCCTGCGGCTGATGACCATGGTCGTACGCGACCTGGACCTCGATCCGAAGAAGTACCCGCCGCGGGCCTTCCTGTCGGCCGTGTCGAACGCCAAGAACGAGCTCATCGACTACGAGCAGTTCGCGGCCAAGGCCGCCAATCACATGGACGAGACCATCGCCGAGGCGTACCGCGAGTACCAGCGGCGCCTGCGCCAGGCGAATGCCTTCGACTTCGACGACCTCATCGCCTCGACCGTCGCGGTCCTGCAGCTGTTCCCGGACGTCGCCGACCACTACCGCCGACGCTTCCGCCACATCCTCGTCGACGAGTACCAGGACACCAACCACGCGCAGTACGTGCTGATCAAGGAACTCGTGGGCACCGGCCCGGGCGCGGGCCAGCTGTGCGTCGTGGGCGACGCCGACCAGTCGATCTACGCCTTCCGCGGTGCGACTATCCGCAATATCGAGGAGTTCGAGCGCGACTACCCCAACGCGACGACGATCCTGCTCGAGCAGAACTACCGGTCGACGCAGACGATCCTGACTGCCGCCAATGCCGTCATCTCCCGCAATGCCTCCCGGCGGGCGAAGAACCTGTGGACGGACTCGGGCGCGGGCGCGCCGATCGTTGCGTACGTCGCGGACGACGAGCACGACGAGGCGTCCTTCATCGCCGGGGAGATCGACCGGCTGTCGGACGAGCACGGCGTCAAGCCGGCCGATGTCGCAGTCTTCTATCGCACCAACGCGCAGTCGCGATCGATCGAGGAGATCTTCATCCGCGTCGGCATGCCCTACCGCGTCGTAGGGGGCACGCGCTTCTACGAGCGGCGCGAGGTGCGCGATGCGATCGCCTACCTGCGGGCGCTCTCGAATCCCGACGACGAGGTCTCGCTGCGACGCATCCTGAACGTACCCAAGCGCGGCATCGGCGACCGTGCCGAGGCAATGGTCGAGGCGCATGCGCAGCGCGAGCGCATCTCATTCCATGCCGCCCTGCTGCAGGCCGCGGATGCGCCCGGCATGGCCACGCGCTCGCTCAACGCGATCGAGGCGTTCACCACGATGATGGGCGACTTGCGCACGCTCGTCGAGGCGGGCACCGATCCCGCCACTGTCCTGCAGGCAGTGCTCGAGCAGAGTGGCTACCTCGCCGAGCTGCAGGCGTCCGTCGACCCCCAGGACGAGACCCGCGTCGAGAACCTCGCGGAGCTCGAGTCCGTCGCCCAGGAATTCGTCGTCGCGAACCCCGAGGGCACGCTCGGCGACTTCCTCGAGCAGGTGTCCTTGGTCGCCGACTCCGACGAGATCCCGGACTCCGACGGAGGCGTGGTCACCTTGATGACCCTGCACACCGCCAAGGGCCTGGAGTTCCCCGTCGTCTTCCTGACCGGCATGGAGGACGGCGTCTTCCCGCACATGCGCTCGCTGGGCAGCTCCAAGGAGCTCGAGGAGGAGCGCAGGCTCGCCTATGTGGGCATCACCCGGGCTCGCGAGCGGCTCTACCTCACGCGATCGGTCGTGCGCTCTGCCTGGGGCACCCCGGCCTACAACCCGCCGTCGCGGTTCTGGGAGGAGATCCCGCCCGAGGCGATGGACTGGCGGCGCGAGGAGCCGGTCGGCCGTGCCATCGCCAGCGGCGGGTTCGGTTCGTCGCCGAGCACCTCCAGTGCGGCACTGCGCCTCGGCGACCGGGTCATCGGCACCGGCCCCGTGCTCTCGCTCTCGCCAGGAGACCGCGTGACGCACCAGAAGTTCGGGCTCGGCACGGTCGTGTCCGTCTCGGGTTCAGGCGACAAGGGCGAGGCGACCATCGACTTCGGCACCTCCGGCGTGAAGCGGCTCCTGCTGCGGTACGCACCCGTGGAGAAGCTTTAGGCCCGGACGGCCGGTAAGGTGCAAGGCATGGCAGCTCCGATTCGCATTGTGGTGGCCAAGCCCGGCCTGGATGGGCATGACCGTGGCGCGAAGGTGGTCGCTCGCGCGCTGCGCGATGCCGGCTTCGAGGTCGTGTACACCGGCCTGCACCAGACCCCGGCCCAGATCGTCGATGCCGCCATCCAGGAAGACGCCGACATCATCGGCCTCTCGGTGCTCTCGGGCGCCCACCTGACCTTGTTCAAGGAGGTCATGGACATCCTCGCCGAGCGCGAGGCGACCGACATCATCGTGTTCGGCGGCGGAATCATCCCCGAGGACGACATCCCGGTCCTCGAAGGCTATGGCGTCGCCAAGATCTTCACCCCCGGCACGACGACCATGGAAATCGTCGACTGGGTCCATTCCAACGCCGGCGCCAACGCGAACGGCTAGGTCCGCCGGGCCCCTGAGATACGGCCAGCGGCGTACCGAGGTGCGGAACGGCGTTCTCCCCACGGGAAACGTGACGCGCTAGACACTCCTGCCGGTGGCGGCGGCTGGGCTTGGCTGCTTGGATGTCCAAGTAAATATTGTCCGGCTGAGGAGCGCGGGTGGACCTGTACGAGTACCAGGCCAAGCATCTGTTCGGGAAGCACAACATCCCTGTCACGCCGGGGGAGGTGTGCACCACTGCTGACGCGGCCCGAGAGGCCGCTCGCAAGATCGGCTCGGCTGTCGTCGTCAAGGCCCAGGTCAAGACCGGCGGACGCGGCAAGGCTGGCGGCGTCAAGCTCGCCGACAACGCGGACGACGCGATGGCCAAGGCGGGTGCGATTCTCGGCATGGACATCAAGGGCCACACGGTCCATCGGGTCCTGATCACCGAGGCGAGCGACATCGCCGAGGAGTACTACGTGTCGTTCCTGCTCGATCGCGCCAACCGCGCCTTCCTGGCCATGGCCAGCGTCGAGGGCGGCATGGACATCGAGGAGGTGGCCGCGACCAAGCCCGAGGCCCTCGCTCGCATCCGCGTCGATGCCATCGATGGCGTCACGCCGAGCAAGGCGAAGGAGATCGTCGAGGCTGCCAAGTTCCCGGCGGCCGTCGCCGACCAGGTCGAGGACATCCTCGTCAAGCTCTGGAACGTGCTCGTCGAAGAGGACGCCACGCTGGTCGAGGTCAACCCGCTGATCCTGTCGCCTGCGGGCCGCGTCATCGCACTCGACGGCAAGGTCACGCTCGACGGCAATGCCGACTACCGCCACGCCTCGCACGCGGACTTCGAGGATCGCGACAACACCGATCCGATCGAGCTGCGCGCCAAGGAGTTCGACCTCAACTACGTCAAGCTGCACGGCGAGGTCGGCATCATCGGCAACGGCGCGGGCCTGGTCATGAGCACCCTCGACGTGGTCGCCTACGCGGGCGAGGAGTTCGGCGGCGTGAAGCCCGCGAACTTCCTCGACATCGGCGGCGGCGCCAGCGCCACCGTCATGGCGAACGGCCTCGACATCGTGCTCAACGATCCCGAGGTCGAGGCGGTGTTCGTCAATGTCTTCGGCGGCATCACCGCTTGCGACGCAGTCGCCAACGGCGTGCTGCAGGCCCTCGAGATGCTCAAGGCCCAGGGCCAGGAGGCAACGAAGCCGCTGGTGTGCCGCATCGACGGCAACAACGCGGAGGAGGGTCGTCGGATTCTCACCGAGGCCAACCACCCGCTCATCGAACTCGTCGACACCATGGATGGCGCCGCGCGGCGTGTGGCCGAGCTGGCCGCTGCTCGCAAGGCCGGAAAGTAGGAATCGCAATGGCTATCTGGCTTGACGAGAACTCGAAGATCATCGTCCAGGGCATGACCGGCTCGGAGGGCACCAAGCACACCCGTCGCATGGTTGCCTCGGGCGCGCAGGTCGTCGGCGGCGTGAACTCCAAGAAGGCCGGCGAGGACGTCGACGGCATCCCGGTGTTCGCATCCGTGGCCGAGGCCATGGCCGAGACCGGCGCCAACGTCAGCGTCCTGTTCGTGCCCCCGCGCTTCACCAAGGACGCGGTCGAGGAGGCTGTTGACGCAGCGATCCCGCTCGCGGTCATCATCACCGAGGGCGTCCCGGTGCACGACACCGCGAAGTTCTTCCAGTACGCGCAGAACACGGGCACCACGCGCCTGATCGGCCCGAACTGCCCCGGCATCATTAGCCCCGGAAAGTCGAACGCGGGCATCATCCCGTCCGACATCACCAAGGCCGGCCGCATCGGCCTGGTCTCGAAGTCCGGCACGCTGACCTACCAGATGATGTACGAGCTGCGCGACATCGGCTTCTCCACCTGCGTCGGCATCGGCGGCGACCCGATCATCGGCACCACCCACATCGACTGCCTCCAGGCGTTCCAGGACGACCCGGAGACCGATGCGATCGTGATGATCGGCGAGATCGGCGGCGACGCGGAAGAGCGCGCCGCGGCCTACATCAAGGACAACGTCACCAAGCCGGTCGTCGGCTACGTCGCGGGCTTCACCGCTCCCGAGGGCAAGACCATGGGCCACGCCGGCGCCATCGTCTCGGGCTCGGCGGGCACCGCAGCCGCCAAGCAGGAGGCCCTCGAGGCCGTCGGCGTCAAGGTCGGCAAGACGCCGTCCGCGACCGCCCTGCTCATGCGGGAGATCATGACCAAGTAGTTCGGCCTACTCGGCCGGTCCGCGTCAGCGAGCGGTGGGTTGTGGCTCGAAACCTTCGGGTTTTCGAACCACAACCCACCGCTCGTTTCGGTGCGGGCGCTGCGGAAGGATGGGCGCATGCCCGCGACGTGGACCCCGCTGCTGATCGGGGTCGTGTGCGCCTGCGTGTTCTTGTACGGCTTCTCGAAGACGGCGATGCCGGTGGCGGGCGTCTTGGCTGGTCCGGTGCTCGCTGCGGCGCTCGGCGCGCCGGTCGCGTCGGGCCTCATGGTCCCGCTGCTCGTGCTCGGCGACCTCTTCGCCCTCGGCTACTACCGGCAGCATGCCGACTGGAAGCTGATCCTTCGACTGGTTCCGGGGGTCCTGCTCGGCTTCGTGATCACGGCCGTGCTCTTCCGGCTGCTCTCGGCGCAGGCCCTCGGGCGCATCATCGGCGTGCTGATCCTGGCGTCGGTGGGCCTGGAGCTGTGGCGCCGCTGGCAGGAGCGGCACCGCAGGGAGCATGAGCTCGAGCCGATGCGCTCCAAGGTCGGCGCGCTCTTCTTCGGCGCCCTGGCGGGCATGACCACGATGGCCGCCAATGCGGGGGGAACGGCCATGACGCTCTACCTCGTCAAGATGCGCGTATCCATGCTGGCCTTCATGGGAACGTCCGCCTGGTTCTTCTTCGTCCTGAACCTGTCGAAGATCCCCGTGATCGTCCCGCTCGGATTCGTCACCCGCGAGACCTTGATGGCCGACCTGTACCTGGCCATATTCATCGTCGTGGGAGCGTTCACGGGCGTCTTCGTCTTCCGGCGCATGAACGAACGCGTCTTCACCGCAGTTGCACTCGGCCTGAGCGCTCTGGCGGCCGTGTACCTCATCGTGCGCGGCTAGGGTCTGGGCATGGAACGCCCGTTCGCCCAGGTCGACGTCTTCACGTCCGAACCGCTGCTGGGCAACCCGGTTGCGGTCGTGCTCGACGGCACCGGCCTGTCGACGGAGCAGATGCAGGCGTTCACCGATTGGACGAACCTCTCGGAGGCAACGTTCATCGTGCCGTCGTCGGACCCGTCGGCCGACTACGCCGTGCGGATCTTCTGCCCCGGGCGTGAGCTGCCCTTCGCCGGCCACCCGACCCTGGGCACCTGCCATGCGTGGCTCGAGGCCGGGGGCGTGCCCAAGGCAGACGTGATCGTGCAGGAATGCGGTGTGGGCCTCGTCCACATCCGTCTCGATCGCTCCTCCGGAGCACTCGCATTCGCAGCGCCACCCTTGATCCGCAGTGGCCCCCTTGCCCAGGCGGATGTTGACCGCATCGTCGCCGCGCTCGGGATAGCGGCTGACGACGTGGTCGCGCACCAGTGGTGCGATAACGGGCCGGGCTGGCAGGCGCTCATGCTGCGGTCCGCGGCCGACGTGCTCGCAGTGAGGCCAGACCCGGCACTGATGAGCGGGCTGTTCGTCGGGATCGTAGGCCCGTCCGACGCCGAGGCCGATGCGGACGTGGAGGTGCGCGCCTTCTTCCCCGGCAACGGGGGAGTGGTGGCCGAGGATCCCGTGACCGGTTCGCTCAATGCCGCCTTGGCGCAGTGGCTCATCCCCGCCGGCACTCTTCCCGAGTCGTATGTCGCAGCGCAGGGAACAGCACTGCGGCGCGCGGGCCGGGTGCGGATTGCGAGCGTCGACGGCCAGGTATGGGTCGGCGGCTCGTGCATGAGCGTGCTGACCGGCGCAGCCCGCATCGAGGCGTGATTGACTTCGCCCATGATCCCCATGCCAACCGCGTTGCGTGACGACGCGCTAGCCGGCAAGGCAGTATTCGTGAGCGGCGGAACGCAGGGAGTGGGTGCGGCCGTTGCCCGGCGTGCCGCGCAGTGCGGTGCAGAGGCCGTCATCGTCACGGGCCGGCGAGAGGAGCTCGGCTCGCAGATGGTCGACGAACTGGCCGACCTGGGCACCGATGCGATGTTCATCCGAGCGGACGTGTCCGTCGTGGAGCAGGCCATCGAATCCGTGACGAACGCGATCGCGGCCTTCGGCCGCATCGATGCGGTCGTGAACTCGGCGGGCCTGGTCGAACGCGGCTCCCTGCTCGACACGACCCCGGAGCTCTTCGACCGGCATATCGCGATCAACCTGCGCGGGCCCTTCTTCATCATGCAGGCGGCCGTGCGGCACATGATCGATGCGGGCATCCCTGGTTCGATCGTCAACATCCTGACCATGTCCGCCCACGGTGGCCAGCCATTCCTCGCGCCCTACTCGGCCTCCAAGGCCGCTATGGTCGGCCTCACCAAGAATGCGGCCTACGCTCACCGTTTCGACCGGATCCGCATCAACGGCCTCAACATCGGCTGGACTTTCACCGAGGGCGAGGACGCGATCCAGCGCTCCGCTCACGGAGCGCAGGACGGCTGGCTCGCGGACGCCGCGGCAGCGCTGCCCTTCGGCAAGCTGGGCGATCCGAACGAGATCGCCGATGCCGTGTGCTTCCTGCTGTCCGACCACGCGGGCATCGTGACGGGATCCGTCATGGACTGGGACCAGATGGTGGTCGGCGCGTCCGGCTGAGGCACCTTTTGCAGGGCCCCTGCGTGGCGGTCCGCCTGCATGCGCGCTCCTGCTGGGATCGTTGTGCGCGTGACCTCGACCATGGAGCCGTCGGCGCCGGCAACGGCGGATTCCGCCCCTTCGCTCCTGTCGCGCGGGCATGCCAGCTGGTTCCTCCGCCTTGTCGTCCTCGCCCTCGTCGCTGCCGCGGTGTCGGCCGCGACGAGCCTGGTCGTCGCAAGCCTCGCCTGGACCACGGCAACCAACCACGGCGCCTCCCTCCAGGAGGCCCTGCGCGTGGGCGGCCTCGCCTGGGTCGCGGGCCAGGGCGTCCCGATCGTCGTCAATGCGGTCACTATCGGCCTTGCCCCGGTGGGCCTGGGCCTGGTGAGCATCGCGATCTTGTTCCTCGGCTCCCGGCGGCTGGTCCGCGGGCTGCAGGTGCGCACCGGCGGTGACCTCGCGTGGCTTGCGGGTGCGATCGTCACTGCCGCCTTTGCCTATGCGGCCCTTGTCTCGTGGGCGGCCGACCTCTCCTGGCGGCCCGACGCCCGGGCATCGACGGCCGAGGCACTCGTGCGCGGTGGCCTGCTGGCACTGGGCTCCCTGCTTGCGGGCTCGCTGCTCGCACTGCAGTCCGCGCAGGACGACGACGGCGCTGGCATGGATGCCTCTCGGCTGGCCGTGATGCCGGCCATGATCGTGTCGGTCGTCCGCGCAGGCGTCATCGCGGCGGGGCTGGCACTGGGCATCGGCGCATTGCTGGCCGCCCTGTCCCTCATGACCCACTTCGACGATGCCGTGACCATCGCCCAGTCGCTGGCCGCCGGGATCGGCGGAGGCCTCGGGCTCTTCCTGCTCTGCCTGGCCTACGTGCCCGTGATGGCCGTATGGGGCACCGCGTACTTCCTCGGCGCAGGCGTGGTGATCGGCCCCGGCGTGACATCCACCCCGTTCATCGCCGTGACCGCGCCGACGAACCTGCCCGCTGTCCCGCTCCTGGCGGCCGTGCCGCAGCAGGCCACGCCGCTCGCCTGGCTCCTTCCCGTGCTCGCGATCGGCTGCGGCCTCCTGGCCGGCATCACGATCGCGCACGGGCACCGCGGTGCGCCCCGGCTGCTGCGCGCGGGCCTGGCTGTCTGCGCCGCGGCCATCAGCGGCGTGATCTTGGGGCTGGCCGCACTGTTCGCATCCGGCCCGCTGGGCGACCTGAAGCTCGCCTACCTCGGGCCGGTCCCGACGACAGTCGGCGTCCTTGCCTTCGTCCTCATCGTCCTCGGCGCGGTGCCTGCATCGATTCTGGGAGCCGAGCGCCGGCGCGGCTCGCACCTGACCATCGCGGCAGGCGAGGCCACCGAACCTGCTCAGGAGGCCATCGGCGATGAGTGACCAGCCACCCGCGGCGCGGGTGTCGCTGAAGCCGTCGGCGTCCTTCGCCCTCGCAACGATCAAGAAGTACCCGGGGCCGCTGATCGGGCTGGCCGCCATCGTCACGATCTTGCAGTTCATGTCGTCGGTGGGCTCCGGGGCACTGGAGAACGTCCTGGTCTCCTGTCTCGATGCCCAGTCGCCAGGCCAGGTCAATTCCTGCGACCTGGCCATCTCCGAAGCCACCGGCCCGCTCGCCTGGGCCCTGCTGTTCTCCGTGCTCGCCACGGTCGCTGTGATCGGCGTGCAGCGTGCCGCACTCGACAGCACCCTGGGCATCGCGCCCAGCATGCGCTCGCTCCTATCGACCCGGTACCTGGGCCGCTACCTGCTCTACCTGGTCGCATCCACCGTGCTGATGGCAATCGGCTTCGTCCTGTGCCTGCTGCCCGGCCTGATCGTCGCCTACTTCCTGCAGTTCGGGGCCTATGCCGTGCTCGACCGGGGTGCAGGGGTAGGGCAGGCCATGCGGACCAGCATGGCCCTAGTGCGGGCACACCCGGGCCCGGCCTTCTCGCTGCTCATGATCCATGTCGCCGGCCTGCTCCTGGGAAGCTTGTTCATGGGCATCCCGACCTTGGTCGTACTGCCATTCGTCACGTTGCTCACCGCGCACGCCTACCGGGATTTCCACTTCGCCCCACAGGGATAGGGTTTGGTCGTGACCGCCCGGCTCGTCGTCCTCGCCTCGGGCTCTGGCACCCTCCTGCAGTCCCTCCTGGACGCCTGTGCTGACAGGCGGCTGAATGCCTCCGTGGCCCTGGTCGTGAGCGATGTCGCCGACGCGCAGGCGCTGGCGCGCGCAGCCTCGTCCGGTGCCGACACGGCGTGCATCAGCCCCGCTGACTTCCCCGATCGCTCCGCCTGGAATGCCGCCATGGTCGAAGCGGTGTCGGCGGCATCGCCGGACTGGGTGGTCAGCGCGGGCTTCATGCGGATCCTCGGCCCGGCCTTCGTCGACGCATTTTCCGGGCGCATCATCAACACGCATCCGGCCCTCCTGCCCAGCTTCCCCGGAGCCCATGGCGTGCGCGATGCGCTCGACTACGGCGTCATGGTCACCGGCTGCACGGTTCACCTGGTCGACCATGGCGTCGACACCGGACCGATCCTCGCCCAGCGCGCCGTTGAGGTGCTGCCTGACGACGATGAGGCGAGCCTGCACGAACGCATCAAGGTCATCGAACGAACCCTGCTCGTCCACACATTGAACGATCTGATCGGAGAATCACGTGACTGACGACACCACTCGGCCGATTCGCCGCGCACTCGTGTCGGTCTATGACAAGTCCGGCCTGGCCGAGTTGGCCCAGGCGCTCGTCGCTGCGGGCGTCGAGATCGTCTCGACGGGCTCCACGGCCAAGGTGATTGCCGATGCCGGCTGCCCGGTGACGACCGTCGATCAGGTCACCGGCTTCCCCGAGATCCTCGACGGACGCGTCAAGACGCTCAACCCGCGCGTGCATGGCGGGCTCCTCGCAGACCTGCGCAAGGACTCCCATCGCGAGCAGCTCGCCGAGCACGGCATCGCGCCGTTCGAACTGGTCGTCGTGAACCTGTACCCCTTCACCGACACCGTCGCGTCCGGCGCAGCAGTCGATGACTGCGTCGAGCAGATCGACATCGGCGGCCCGGCCATGGTGCGGGCGTCGGCCAAGAACTACGCCAACGTGGCAGTGGTGGTCTCGCCGGAGCGCTACGCGGACGTGATCGCTGCGGCGCAGGGCGGCGGCTTCAGCCTCGAGCAGCGGGCGCGGCTCGCGGTCGAGGCGTTCTCCCATACGGCTTCCTACGACATCGCCGTTGCGACCTGGCTCGGCAATGCCGTCGCTCCCGATCCCGAGGGCGAAGGCTTCCCGACCTGGCTCGGGGCAGCGTGGGGGCG
>CAYFLP010000022.1:0-17737 GCA_964344045.1 uncultured Bifidobacteriaceae bacterium | reverse complement strand
CGACCATGCCGCCGAACCAGCGCAGCTGCTCGCGGGCATGTGCGTGTGCCTCGGGACTGCCATCGGTGACGTAGGCGGGCGCCGCGACGCAGATCTCGATGTCGGACGGATCGCGTCCGGCGGCGGTGGCCGCATCCCGAACGGCCTGGATCGTCCAGGCGGCAATCGAGGGATCGGCCAGTTGCAGGATGAACCCGTCACCCACCTCTCCGGTCAGGGCAAGCACCTTGGGGCCGTACGCGGCAACCCACACGGGCGACCGGCTCTGCGAGGCCCAGGGGAGCCGGATGGAGTTGCCCTTGTACTCCACCGCCTCGCCGTTGGCCAGGCCCTGAAGGTCGACGACTGCCTGACGCAGCTCGCCGACGGAGACGGGCTTGCCATTGGTCACCCGCACGGCAGAGTCGCCGCGACCGATGCCAATGACCGTGCGGTTGCCGTACATCTCGTTGAGCGTCGCGAACACGGACGCCGTGACGGTGATGTCCCGGGTGGCTGGATTCGTCACCATGGGGCCGACGATGACCTTGCGCGTCTCGTCGAGGATCTTGCTGTAGATCACGTAGGGCTCTTCCCACAGGATGTGTGAATCGAAGGTCCACACGTAGGTGAAGCCATACGTCTCGGCGCGCTTCGCCAGGTCGATGACGCGTGCGGCAGGGGGAGTGCACTGGAGGACTACACCGATGTCCATGCGTGGCCTTTCGCCTAGGGGAGATCCGGGCTAGCGGGTTCGGGGGAAGCCGAGGTCGACTGACGACGTCGAGGGATCCGGCCACCGTGAGGTCACGGTCTTCGTGCGGGTGAAGAACTCGATGCCCGCCGGGCCGTACATGTTGCTGTCGCCGAAGAGCGAGGCCTTCCAGCCGCCGAAGCTGTAATACGCGACCGGAACGGGAATCGGGACGTTGATGCCCACCATGCCCACCTTGATGTCGAACTGGAACTGCCGGGCGGCCCCGCCGTCACGCGTGAAGATCGCCGTCCCGTTGCCGTACTGATGCTCGTTGATGAGCGCCGCCGCCTCCTCGTAGGAGTCCACGCGCACCACTGAGAGAACGGGGCCGAAGATCTCGTCGTCATAGCACTTCATGCCGGGCTTGACCTTGTCGATCAGGGAGACGCCCAGGAAGAAGCCCTGCGCGGGCAGGTCTGCCGCACGGCCGTCGACGACGATCGAGGCACCCTCGCCCGGTGCCGCGCCGAGGTAGGAAGCCACCTTGTCGCGGTGCTCGGCGGTGATGAGCGGGCCCATCTCGGCAGTCGGGTCGGTGCCGGGTCCGACCCGCAGGGCAGGCAGGCGCGAGGCAATGGCCTCGACGAGCGGGTCTGCCACCGAGCCGACGGCGACGACCACGGAAATGGCCATGCAGCGCTCGCCGGCAGATCCGTACGCGGCGCTGACGGCAGCGTCGGCGGCCATGTCGATGTCGGCATCGGGCAGCACGATCATGTGGTTCTTCGCCCCGCCGAGCGCCTGCACGCGCTTGCCATTGCGAGTGCCGGTCTCATAGATGTACTTCGCGATGGGGGTCGAGCCGACGAAGCTGACCGCCTGGATATCCGGGTGCTCGAGGAGCCGGTCGACGGCGACCTTGTCGCCCTGCACAACATTGAACACGCCCGCGGGCAGGCCGGCCTGCTGCAGGAGCTCTGCCAGGTAGAGCGCGACGGACGGATCCTTCTCGCTGGGCTTGAGCACGAAGGTGTTGCCGCAGGAGATCGCATTGGCGAACATCCACATCGGGACCATTGCCGGGAAGTTGAACGGCGTGATGCCGGCCACGACGCCCAGGGGCTGCTTGATCGAGTAGACGTCGACCCCGCCGCTCACCTGCTCGCTGTAGTTGCCCTTGAGCAGCTGCGGGATGCCGCACGCGAATTCGATGTTCTCGAGGCCGCGCGCCAGCTCGCCGGCTGCGTCGGACGGCACCTTGCCGTGCTCGACCGAGACCAGCTCGGCGATGGTCGCTCGATTCTCGTCGACCAGCTGCCGGAACTTGAACATGATCTCCGCGCGCTTCGACAGCGACACGTGACGCCATTCCTCGAACGCGCGTGCCGCGGAGGCGACCGCGGCATCGACCTCGTCGACGGAGGCGAGGCCTACCGTGGCCCGGACCTCGCCGATGGCGGGGTTGTAGACGTCAGCCGTGCGCCCGGAGGCAGAGGCGACACGGGCATTGTCGATCCAGTGATCGATGGTCAGCACGAAGACTCCCTTGTGGGGTGGAGGTGATCAGATCAGGTACTGCGACAGGCCGCGCTTGAGGAAGACGCCGTCGCCTGGCTTGCCGAGGTAGGCGTTGTCGTCGATGACGACCTTTCCGCGGGAGATCACGGTGTCGACATGGCCGTCGATGGTGAAGCCCTCCCACGCCGAGTGGTCCATGTTCATGTGGTGGGTCTTCCCCAGCCCGATCTCGGTGCGGCCCTTGGGGTCGTAGACGACCACGTCGGCATCGAAGCCGGGCAGGATGGCCCCCTTGCGTCCGTAGAGGCCGAACATGCGGGCCGGCGTGGTAGAGCAGAGCTCGACCCAGCGCTCCAGCGAGATCTTGCCGTCGACCACGCCCTGGTAGATCAGGTCCATGCGGTGCTCGACGGACCCGATGCCATTGGGAATCTTGGAGAAGTCGCCGAGGCCCATCTCCTTTTGCTCCTTGAAGCAGAAGGGGCAGTGGTCGGTGGAGATGACCGAGAGGTCATTCGTGCGCAGGTAGCGCCACAGCTCGTCCTGGTGCTGCTCGGCCTTGGATCGCAGGGGAGTGGAGCACACCCACTTCGCACCCTCGAAGCCCGGAGCGGACAGCTGGTCCTCGAGCGAGAGGTACAGGTACTGCGGGCAGGTCTCCCCGAAGACATTCCAGCCCTCGTCCTTGTGCGCCTGCAGGACGTTGACGGCTTGCTTGGCGGACATGTGCACGATGTAGAGCGGGGCACCCGTCAGCCGCGCCAGCATGATGGCGCGATTGACTGCCTCGGCCTCGGTCTCCCACGGACGCGTGAGCGAGTGGTAGCGCGGATCGGTCTTGCCCTCGGCAAGCGCCTGCGCGACGAGAACGTCGATGGCGCTGCCGTTCTCCGCGTGCATCATGATCATGGCGCCGTTGCCCGAGGCCTGCTGCATCGCCTGGAGGATCTGCCCGTCGGAGCTCAAGAACACGCCGGGGTAGGCCATGAACAGCTTGAACGTGGTGACGCCTTCGTCGACGAGTTCGTCCATGGCCTTGAGCGACTCACTGTCGACGCCGCCAATGACCTGGTGGAATCCATAGTCGATGGCGCAGTTGCCCGCAGCCTTGCGGTGCCACTCGGCGATGCAGTCCTGCACGCGCTCGCCCTGCTTCTGCACGGAGAAGTCGATGATGGTCGTCGTGCCACCCCAGGCTGCGGCGCGCGTGCCCGTCTCGAACGTGTCCGAGGCGACGGTTCCGCCGAAGGGCATCTCCATGTGCGTGTGGCCGTCGATGCCGCCGGGCACGACGTACTTGCCGGTCGCGTCGATCACCCGGTCGGCACTGGACTCAAGGCTGCTGCCGAGCGAGGTGTCTCCTGGTGCGAGCACGGCGGCGATGCGCTCGCCGTCGATCAGCACGTCGGCCTTGCTGCTGCCGGTCGCCGTGACAACTGTGCCGTTCTTGATGAGGATGGTCATCGCTGTCTCCTTTGTCAGTTGCGCATCTCGTGCGTCGGTTGCCGGCAGCGGCTAGGGGCGAACCAGGTCGTCGTAGGCATCCGGTCGGCGGTCCCGGTAGAACTGCCAGCGGTTGCGCACCTCGGTGAGCAGGTCCAGGTCGAGGTCGCGGACGATCAGCTCAGGCTGGTAGGGATCGCCCTTCTCGCCGACGTAGTTGCCCTCGGGGTCCACGAAGTACGACTGCCCGTAGAAGTCGTCGTCGCCCAGTGGCTCGATGCCGACGCGATTGATCGCCCCGACGTAATACTCGTTCGCGACTGCGGCGGCGGGCTGCTCGATGCTCCACAGGTACTGCGACAGGCCGCGAGAGGTTGCCGACGGGTTGAAGACGATCTGGGCGCCGTTGAGGCCCAGGGCGCGCCACCCCTCGGGGAAGTGGCGGTCGTAGCAGATGTACACGCCGATGCGGCCGACTGCCGTGTCGAAGACGGGATAGCCGCCGTTGCCAGGGCGGAAGTAGAACTTCTCGAAGAATCCGCCGACATGGGGGATGTGCTGCGTGCGGTACTTGCCGAGATAGGTGCCGTCGGCGTCGACGACCGCAGCGGTGTTGTAGAGGAAGCCAGGCCCGTCCTCCTCGTACATGGGAAGCACCATGACCATCCCGAGCTCCTTCGCGAGCTTCTGGAAGCGCTCGGTGGTCGGGCCGGGGATGGCCTCGGCGTACTCGTAGAACGCCTTGTCCTGCACCTGGCAGAAGTAGGGGCCGTAGAAGAGCTCCTGGAAGCAGATCACCTGAGCGCCCTGCGCTGCCGCATCGCGGGCGTACTGCTCATGGGCCGCGATCATGGACTCCTTGTCGCCCGTCCAGTTGGTCTGGACGAGGGCTGCCCGGACGATGGTCATCTGCGTGCCTCCTTCATTCGGTCGCGTGGCGCGTGCTTCGAGCGTGCTGACTTCGCATGCCTTTGTGATTCTGGACCCTAGACATATTCGAATGTGTTACACCTTGTTTCAGACAAATTTCCTCCTGCCTGTTTCATCGGGCCGGCGACGGACGGCGGTACGACATGGCCTTGGCGCCGGCTCTGGACGCAGGCGTATCCGCCGCCGTCCTCGCCGAGGCCTGCGCCGACCGCACCCCGAGGGGCATCGCGGCTGCGGTCCACCGCCTGATCAGGTCCGGTGCGCTCGTCGTCGGCGATCGCCTGCCCACCGTCCGCGACCTCGGTCGCGAGCTCGGGGTGAGCCCGGCGACCGTGAGCGAGGCGTGGCAGGCGCTGGCGGCGGTGGGCGCGATCCAGGCTCGCGGCCGGGCCGGGACCTTCGTCCGGGAGTCCCAGGAGCCCACGCGGCCATCGCGCTACCTGGGCATCGGCAGCGCCCCCAACACGGACGGGCTGGACCTGTCGAGGGGTACCCCGGACGGCAGGATGCTCCCGTCGCTCCGCGAGGCCATGCAGCGGGTGATCGAGCGCGGCGGTTCGTTGACCACGAGCTACCTCGACGAGCCGGTCCTGCCCGACCTGCTGGTCCTGCTCGAGGCGAGCTGGCCCTTCGTCCCCGAGCGCCTGACGGTCGTCGACGGGGCGCTGGACGCACTGTCGCGAGTGATCGACCAGTCCGTACGGCTGGGGGACCGGGTGGTCATGGAGGATCCCGGCTTCCCTCCTCTCATCGACCTGCTCGAGCGGGCGGGCGCCGAGATCCTGCCCTGCCCCCTCGACGAGTCCGGGCTGATCCCGGCTGCGCTCGAGCAGCTGCTGGTGCACGAACCGGTCGCGCTGTTCCTGCAGCCCCGCGCCCAGAACCCGACGGGCATCAGCATGACCCGCGAGCGGGCCGTCGAGCTGGCCGCGGTGCTCGCGCCCGTGCGGTGCCTTATCGTCGAGGACGACCATTCAGGCGACATCGCCACGGGCGAGGACGTGTCCGTGGGCCGCTTCCTGCCGGATCGCACTGTGCACATCCGCAGCTATTCCAAGTCGCACGGCCCCGACCTGCGCATCGCTGCGCTCGGCGGCACGGCCGACGTCGTCGATCCGCTCGTCGCCCGCCGCATGCTGGGCCCGGGATGGACGAGCAGGCTGCTGCAGGCCGTGCTGGTGGAACTGCTCACGGACCAGGCCGCTATCGCTGCCGTCAACAATGCGCGCACCACCTATGCGATGCGAGGACTGGCCGTTCGTGCCGGACTCGCTGCCGCAGGGGTGGAGTCGACGCGCGGGGATGGCATCAACACCTGGGTGCGCGTGCTCGACCAGCGTGCCGCGCTTGTCAGCCTCGCGGCGCAGGGCATCCGGGTCTCGCCGGGCGAGCCCTTCCTGATCGAGCAGCGGCCATGCGGGTACCTGCGGGTCACGACCGGGGTGCTCGACGAGGATGACGGCGATCATCTCAGCCATGTCGTCGAGGCCCTGGTCACCGCGGCGAATGCCCCGCCGGTAGTGCGAGGCGTCTAGCGGCAAGGGCCGCAGCAGGCGAGATCAGGCACAAGCAGGCGAGATCAGGCACAAGCAGGCAACGGCGGCAACTACGAGGCAGTGGAGGACGGCATGTCGGCAGGGCACGTCATCGACCCATCGACGGGCGAGGTCATCGCGACGGTCGACCTGGCCACTGCGCACGACGTCGACGCAGCCGTGCGAAATGCGGCCGCCGCCTTCCCGGAGTGGTCGACGGCCGCGCCCGTCGAGCGCTCGAGTGCACTGCTCGCCCTCGCCGACCGAGTCCAGGCGCGTGCAGGGGAGTACGCCGAGGCGGAGAGCAGGCAGGCTGGCAAGCCCATCCGCCTGACGACCGGATTCGACGTGCCGGGCTCGATCGACAATGTCCGGTTCTTCGCCGGTGCCGCGCGACGCCTGGACGGAAGTGCCTCTGCCGAGTGGGATGGCCTGCACACGTCCGTCATCCGGCGCGAGCCGATAGGAGTGGTGGGCTCCATCGCGCCCTGGAACTACCCGCTACAGATGGCCATGTGGAAGGTGCTGCCGGCTATCGCTGCGGGCAACACGATCATCCTGAAGCCGGCCGAGATCACCCCGATCACGAGCATGATGCTTGCCGAGGACATCCGTGCGGCCGGCATCCCCGACGGCGTGGTGTCGGTCGTCGTGGGCTCCGGCCCTGAGGCGGGCGAGGCCCTCGTGAGCCATCCAGGCGTGGGCATGGTGTCGTTCACGGGCTCGACCCCGGTGGGCAAGCGGGTCATGAGCCTGGCCTCCGCGACTGTCAAGCGCGTGCATCTCGAACTCGGCGGCAAGGCGCCGTTCGTGGTTTTCGACGACGCCGATCTCGAGGCAGCAATCCACGGCGCTGTCGCGGCGTCGCTCATCAACACCGGGCAGGACTGCACGGCTGCCACGCGCGCATACGTGCACGAGTCGCGCCTTCGCGCTTTCGTCGACGGGGTAGCCGACCTCTTCAGGGCCATCCGGCTCGGCCCGACGCTCGACCCCGCGACGGATATCGGCCCGCTGGTGTCGCAGCGGCAGGCCGACCGGGTGGCGGGCTTCGTCGAGCGCGCCCGCACGGCAGGGGCGCGCATCGTCGTCGGCGGTGCAGCACCGGGCGGCGACCTGTCACGCGGGGCCTACTACCTCCCCACGCTGGTCACGGGCGCGGCGCAGGACAGCGAGATCGTGCAGGACGAGATCTTCGGACCAGTGCTCACGGTGCTCCCGTTCAGCACGGACGACGAGGCGCTAGCGCTGGCGAATGACACCGTGTTCGGCCTCGCCGCATCCGCCTGGACGACCGATGTCTACCGGGCCCTGCGCGCCCAGCGCGAGATCAAGGCCGGGTGCGTGTGGATCAACGACCACATCCCGATCGTCAGCGAGATGCCCCATGGCGGCTTCAAGCAGTCGGGCTTCGGCAAGGACATGTCGGCGTACTCGTTCGACGAGTACACGCAGGTCAAGCACGTGTCGATGGACATCTCCGGAGAGGCCGTCCGGGAATGGCATCGCACGATCTTCACGCTTCCCGGCGGCTTCGAGGGGTAGCGTCGGCAGAGGGTTCGCTATCGAGGGGTGACACATGGGTGGTGCAGGACAGCAAGGCGCACGCCAGGCGGCGGCGGCCATCGCACGGGCACAGCTGACCCGACGGAGGGTTCTCGGGGCGGCGGGCATCGGCGGCGCCGCGCTTGCGCTGAGCGCCTGCGGGGCGTCCGATGCAGCTCTTGCGCCGGCGGGCAGCGGTGCCGGGGCCACCGCCGAGCCAGGCGCGGCCGAGGACCTCTCCGCGATCGATCGCACCGTCAACTGGTCGAACTGGCCCCTGTACATCGACACCGATGACGAGTCCGGGACCAGGCCCTCGCTCGACGACTTCCAGAAGCTCTCGAACCTGACGGTGGCGTACACCGAGGACGTCAACGACAACGCAGAGTTCTACGCGAAGGTGCGCACCCAGCTGGAGCAGGGCCAGGACATCGGCCGCGACATCGTGACGCTCACCGACTGGATGGCCGCCCTGTGGATCGAGAACGGCTTCGCGCAGAAGCTGAACAAGTCGATCATGCCCAACTGGACCAACCTCGTCCCGAAGTTCTTCTACGCGCCTTTCGATCCGGGGCGCCAGTACTCCCTGCCCTGGCAGTCGGGCTTCGGAGCCCTCGGCTGGAACAAGCCCCTGCTGCAGGAGACCCTGGGCACCGACACCATGAGCTCCCTCGACCAGCTGTTCGATCCCAAGCTCAAGGGCCGCGTGTCTGTGCTGTCGGAGATGCGCGACACGATGGGCATCATCATGGCCTGGCAGGGCGCGAATCCCTCGGACTTCACCGACGACCAGTTCCAGAAGGCCATCGACGAGCTTGCCAAGCAGGTCGACAGCGGCCAGATCCGCCAGGTCAGCGGCAATGACTACGCAGGCGCCCTCGAGTCAGGCGATGTCATCGCGGTCATCGGCTGGTCCGGCGACATGGTGCAGCTAGGCGAGGACTTCGGCGTGGCCCTTCCCGAGACTGGCGGCACCTTGTGGACGGACAACATGCTGATCCCCGCCCTCGCCCAGCACAAGCGCAATGCCGAGCTGCTCATGAACTACTACTACGACCCACTGGTGGCGGCCAAGGTCGCGGCCTACGTGCAGTACATCAGCCCGGTCGAGGGAGCGAAGGAAGCGATGCAGGAGGTCGATCCCTCCCTCGTCGACAACCAGTGGATCTTCCCCTCGGCCGAGACCCTGTCGAATGCCTACGTGTTCATGACCCTCGATGCGCAGAAGGACGTCGAATACGAGCGCATGTTCACCAAGGCGATCGGCGGCTGACGTGGCGAACGAGCGCGAGGTAGACGATCTCCACCTGGTTGGCCTGACCAAGCGATTCGGCGACCATGTCGCTGTCGAGGAGATGAACCTGACGATCCCCGCCGGGTCCTTCTTCGCCCTCCTGGGCGCATCGGGCTGTGGAAAGACCACGACGTTGCGCATGGTCGCCGGGCTCGAGGACCCCACTGAGGGCCAGGTCCTGATCGGCGAGCGCGATGTCACCAAGCTGCGTGCGTTCGAGCGGCCAGTGAACACCGTCTTCCAGTCGTACGCGCTCTTCCCGCACCTGGACATCTTCGAGAACGTGGCCTTCGGCCTCAGGCGCAGGGGGATCAAGAACGTCGACGACCAGGTCACCGCGATGCTCGACCTCGTCGAGCTCGCGCCCATGGCCCGGCGCAAGCCTGCGCAGCTCTCCGGCGGCCAGCAGCAGCGGGTAGCCGTCGCCCGCGCCCTGATCAACCGGCCCGACGTGCTCCTGCTCGATGAGCCGCTCGGCGCGCTCGACCTCAAGCTGCGGCGCCAGATGCAGATCGAGCTCAAGCGCATCCAGACGGAAGTGGGCACGACCTTCGTCCATGTCACGCACGACCAGGAGGAGGCCATGACGATGGCCGACACCGTCGCCGTCATGAACGCGGGTCGAATCGAGCAGATGGGCCACCCGGCCGATATCTACGAGTTCCCGCGGACGGTGTTCGTCGCGAACTTCCTCGGGCAGTCCAATCTCATCGCGGCGGAGCGCGCCGGACTCGATGGCGGCATGGTGGTTGCGCGCGCCCACGGACTGTCCTTCGCCGTGCCGTCCAGCCGTGTCACGGCCTCGGGCACGCAGGTGATGGTGGGCGTCCGGCCAGAGAAGATGACCGTGCTCGACCTCGTCGACGAGGGGAAGGTGCCCTCGGGCAGCAACCGAATTTCTGGCACGGTGACGGACGTCTCGTACACGGGAGTCTCGACGCAGTACCTCGTGCGCACCGGCTGGGACCAGGAGATCATCGTCTTCGAGCAGAACATGATCGTGGGCGATCGATGCGAGGTCGGCGACCAGGTCATCGTGCACTGGAGCCCCGAGCACACCTTCGGCCTCGAGCCGGCTGCGGGGTAGCGATGGTCGCCGTCGTTCCGACCAGCGGGGCAGCGATCGCCCCGACCGGCGTGGCAGCCCAGCGCAAGGCGCGCACGGGCTACCTCCTGCTCTTCCCGGGCATGGGCTGGCTCGCGGTCTTCTTCGCGATCCCGTTGGTCACCTTGTTCGCCACCAGCCTGCAAGTCCCGATCGAGGGCACCACCGGCAAGTACCGCCCGGGCTTCGACGTCATGAACTACGTGACGGCGATGGCCGACTACTGGCCGCAGTTCCTGCGCTCGTTCGTCTATGCAGGCGTCGCGACGGTGCTAGCGCTCATCATCGCTTACCCGCTTGCCTACTTCATCGCCTTCCGCGCCGGCAGGTGGCGAACGCTGATGCTCGTGCTGGTCATCGCTCCGAGCTTCGCCTCCTTCCTCCTGCGCACCTACGCCTGGAAGACGATCCTGGCGGACGAGGGCATCGTCACCCAGACGCTCAATGCGCTGCACTTGCTGCCTGACGGCCGGATCCTCAACACCTGGATCGCCGTCATCGCGGGTCTGACCTACAACTTCCTGCCGTTCATGATCCTGCCGTTGTACGCGGCGCTCGAGAAGATCGACCCGCGCCTCATAGAGGCTGCCGGCGACCTCTACTGCTCGCCGATGACTGCCTTCCGCAAGGTGACCTGGCCGTTGTCGATGCCCGGCGTGGTCGCAGGCACGCTCCTGACGTTCATCCCGGCGGCAGGCGACTACATCAACGCCGAACTGCTGGGCAGCCCGCGCAATCGCATGATCGGCAACGAGATCCAGGCCAACTTCATCGAGTTCCGCGACTACCCTGCAGCCAGCGCCCTGTCCTTCATGCTCATGGCAGTCATCTTGGTCTTCGTCTTCATCTACATCCGGCGTGCCGGGACGGAGGACCTCGTCTGATGAGATGGCTGCGCAAGAACTTCACCGGCATCATCGCGGTACTGGTACTCGTCTACCTCTTCGTGCCCATCGCGGTCATCGCGCTGATGTCGTTCAACAACCCCAAGGGCAAGTTCAACATCAGCTGGAACGAGTTCTCGACGGATGCCTGGACCTCGCTGTGCAGCGTCCCTGGTGTCTGCAGCTCGTTCGTCACGAGCATCGAGATCGGCATCGTCGCCACGATCATCGCGACCATCCTCGGCACGATGATCTCCTTCGGACTCGTGCGCTACCGGTTCCGTGGCAGGTCGTCGACGAACCTGCTCATCTTCTTGCCCATGGCCACGCCAGAGGTCGTCATGGGAGCGAGCCTGCTGGCCCTGTTCTTGAACATGCGGTTCCCGCTTGGCATCGTCACCGTGATGGTCGCGCACATCATGTTCATCATCTCGTTCGTGGTGGTCACGGTGAAGGCGCGCCTGCAGGGCATGGATCCGCGGCTTGAGGAAGCAGCCATGGACCTCTACGCGAGCCCCAGCGCGGTCTTCAGGCACGTGACCTTCCCCCTGGTGCTTCCGGGCATCCTCGGCGCGGCCCTCCTGGGCTTCTCGCTCAGCTTCGACGACTTCATCATCAGCTTCTTCAATGCGGGCACGCTCGTCACCTTCCCGATCTACATCTGGGGCGCGGCCCAGCGCGGCATCCCCGTGCAGGTCAACGCGCTGGCGACCATCGTGTTCACTGTCGCCCTGCTGATCGTGCTGTCCAGCCAGCTGGTCGGGGCGAGGCGCCGGAGGGCCCTCGAGCGGCCCGCCATAGCCATGGACACCCTGCCCCGGTCCTGAGGACCGCACCGCTCATTGCGACCAACGGAAGGACACCACGGCGATGCCGCCCGGCTACCGACAGTCCCCAGGCAACCAGGCGGTCGCGTCGGTGGAGCACGTTCGCGTGGAGCCGTACTGGCTCGGCCTGCCCGGTCGCCCAGCGCCGACGGCAGACCCGGTGCCGGCCGATGCCGATCTGGTCATCGTGGGAGCCGGATTCACGGGCCTGTGGGCGGCCCTGCAGGCACGCGAGCGAGATCCGGGACGCTCCATCGTCGTGGTCGACGGTGGGCGGGTCGGTGCCGCGGCGAGCGGTCGCAACGGCGGCTTCGTGTCGGCATCGCTCACCCACGGTCTTGCGAACGGCCTCGATCGCTGGCCGGCGGACCTGCCGGAGCTGCTGCGCCTGGGCAATGCAAACCTCGACGCCATCGAGGGCTTCATTCACGAGCACGGAATCGACTGCGGGTGGCGACGCTGTGGGGACACGACCTTCGCCGTCCAGCCGCATCAGGTCGAGGGCCTTCGCGAACTGGCTGATGCCGGCAATGCCCTGGGCGAGGACTTGCTGTTCCTGGATTCCCCGGAACTGGCCGGCCGGATCACGAGCCCCCTGGCCTGCGCTGGGCTGCATGATCGCTCGGGCGTCGCACTGACCGATCCGGCGGCGCTTGCCTGGGGCCTGCTGCGCGTCGTGCGCGAGCGCGGCATTGGAGTCTGCGAGCAGGCCCCGGTGTCGCGCATCGAGAGCACAGGCTCAGGCGTCGAGGTGGCCACCGGCCGCGGCGTGATCCGTGCGCAACGGGTGCTGCTTGCGACCAGTGCGTTCCCGCCGCTTCTCGCAAGGCTGCGCAACTTCATCGTGCCCGTCTACGACTACGCCCTCGTCACCGAGCCGCTGAGCCCGGCCCAGTGGGACGCCACCGGATGGGCCCACCGGGAGGGCCTCTCGGATGCGGGCAACAGGTTCCACTACTTCCGGCCCACCGCCGACGGCCGGATCCTGTGGGGCGGCTACGACGCCGTGCACCACCTGGGCCGGGAGTTCTCCCGCGCGTATGAGGCCGACCGCTCGCACTTCGCCCGCCTGGCCGAGCACTTCTTCCAGTTCTTCCCTCAACTGCAGGGAGTCGGATTCGAGTACGGCTGGGGCGGTGCGATCGACACCTGCTCACGGTTCACGCCCTTCTGGGGCACGGCATCGCAGGGACGCGTCGCCTATGCCGTGGGCTACACGGGGCTCGGCGTAGGGGCGTCGCGCTTCGCCGCGGGCATCGCCTTGGACCTGCTCGACGGGCTTCGCACGCCGGCCAGCCAGCTGGACATGGTGCGGACGAAGCCCTTGCCCTTCCCGCCGGATCCGCTCCGATCATGGGGGATCGCCGTGACGACGCGGGCCTTCACCCGGGCAGACGAGACCGGACGACGTGGCCCGTGGCTGCGACTGCTCGACCGGATCGGGATGGGCTTCGACTCGTGAGATCCAGGCGGTGAGCGTCGCGGAGCCCGCGCCCGACCGTGGCGGCGCCACCACCTATCGGGGAGCCGTGCGCTGGGACTACAGGCCGCGCCGGGATAGACGCGCCGACCCGGGCGAGGTGGTCTGGGCCTGGGTCGCCTTCGAAGAGGACGCACGCATCGGAAAGGACCGCCCGATTGCCGTCATCGGACGTACCGCCGATGTGCGACTGGTCGCGGTGATGCTCAGCACGAAGGACCACTCCGGCGACGGCAACTGGCTGGCCCTGGGCAGTGGCCCGTGGGACCCGGCCGGGCGTGCGAGCTGGGTCCGCACCGATCGCCTGCTCGCGGTGCATCCTGACGCGATCCGTCGGGAGGGCGCGGCGCTAGGCCCCGAGGCCTTCGCCCGGCTGGCACGGGCCATGAGGCGGCCGCGAGGCCTGCGCCGTGCGGTGCGCGCCGTGCGAAGCCTGCTGCCGCCAGCGCGCGAGCGCTAGTCTCGCTGCATGGTGCGCTACGGCAGTCAGTTCGGGCCCGACTACACGTTCCTCGGCGTTGACCAGTGCGACCTGGACGAGCCGGGCACCTATGCCGGGGCCGATGTGGTCATCGTCGGGGCGCCCTTCGACGGAGGCACGTCGTACCGTTCGGGAGCCCGTTTCGGGCCCAGCGCCATGCGCGCTGCCTGCTACCTCGGCCACGACGGCTCGCGCCCGAGCCTGGCCATGCGAACGGACGGACTTCGTGACCTGCATGTCGTCGATGCCGGCGACGTCGAGATGTTCAGCGGCGATGCCGCCACCGCGTGCGCGCGGCTCGAGGGTCGCATCGAGGAGATTGCCCGCAGTGGTGCGATTCCGCTCGTCCTCGGCGGTGACCACACCATCACCTGGCCCGATGTCACGGGAGTCGCGCGGGCTGTCGGCTGGGGCAAGGTATCCGTCATTCACTTCGATGCGCATGCGGACACCGGAGACATCGAGTTCGGATCCCTCATCGGCCACGGCCAGCCCATGCGCAGGCTGATCGAGTCCGGCGCGGCCCGTGGCGACCGCTTCCTGCAGGTCGGCCTGCGCGGCTACTGGCCTCCGCCGGAGATCCTCGCGTGGATGGCCGAGCAGCGCATGCGCTCGTTCGAGATGACCGAGATCGTGCACCGCGGGCTCGACGAGGTTCTTGCCGAGGTATTCGCCATCGCGACGGACGAGTGCGACGGAGTGTTCCTCAGCGTCGACATCGACGTCGTCGACCCGGGGTCAGCGCCCGGTACCGGCACTCCCGAGCCGGGTGGCCTGACGTCGCGCCAGCTGCTCGATGCCGTGCGGCAGATCTGCTACGAACTCCCCGTGGTGGGCATGGACGTCGTCGAGGTGGCTCCTCCTTTCGACCATGCCGACATCACCGCGCTGCTGGGCAACCGCGTGGTTCTCGAGGCACTCAGCGCCATGGCCCGTCGACGTCGCGATGCGGCAGAGCCCGACCCGGCCAAGCACTGGGATCCCAGCCAGCCCCTGCTGGCCGATCGCTCGAGCGGTAACGACGAAGGCCCGGCTGCTGGCGGGAAGGGCAGGGGCTGATGCCGTACGAGATCGAGGTGGTGCATAGCCTGTCGCAGCCTGCGCTGGTGCGCGGTGGCGATGTTGCTCACGATGGGATCCCGGCCTTCTTGGGCGAAGCCTTCGGGGCAGTGATGGGCCAGCTCGCCGCACAGGGCGCCCATCCGGCAGGAGCTCCCTTCGCCCGGTACGCGCTCATCCCCGCGGGCTTCGTCATCGAGGCCGGATTCCCGTGCTCGCCCGGCGTTACGTCAGCGGACCCGCAGGTGCGCGTGGTCGAGCTGCCGGGCGGAGAGCTGGCCACGTGCCTGCACGTAGGCGCGTTCGGCCAGATTGCAGGCGCCTACCAGGCGCTTGAGCAATGGATGCGTGACGAGGGCCGTGAGCCAGCGGGCCAGCCCTGGGAGGAGTACCTCGACGGGCCCGAGGTCGCACTCCCGCGCACTGTCGTCCGGTGGCCCATCAAGGCGCGCTGACACATCAGTCGGCGAACGCGTTGCCGTCGGCTGCTTCGGGCCTGCGCTGGTATTCCACGGCGAAAGCAGCCGTCTGGCCGTCCACTCGCAGGCGGTAGCGGATGGTCTGGTCGCACCACGCATGCGCAGCGCATAACGGGTTCACCCGCAAGGTCGCGGTTCCGTCGCTGCCGATGCGCCCGGTGGACTCGGTCTCCCAGCTCGCGCCGCGGGCGAACTCGAGTACGACGGCCCTCCCGGGCGCAGCAGGCGCCGAGGTGATGAGCAGGCGGGGGAGCGAGCTGGCCGAGCCGTAGGACCGCTCGGCCAGGATGCGGTGCGCTGCCCGAGACCCGTCCGTCCACTTCCAGTAGTAGCCCGTGCCCGTGGTGGCCGCCTGGGCAGGTGCCGCACGCGCCATGGTCAGCGAGGGCATGGCGATGGCGGCGACGACGAGGGCCACGGCCGCGGGCCGGCGGGGGAGTGCGCATGTCATGCCCGACGGTAGGCAGACCCGGCCGGGCCGGGCAACGGGCTGCCCGTGCGCCTGTGGATGACGCGCGCCGGTTCAGCCCAGTGCGTAGGTGATGGAGAAGACCGTGTAGTTGCCGTTGATGATGGCCCGGTACTTGTAGGTGCCCACGCACCACTTCCCGTCGTCGCAGATCGGATTCAACGACAAGGAGGCGCTGCCGCTTGCGCCAGTGGTCGAGCCGTCCTCGCGCATCCACGTGCCATGCTGCTTGAACTGCAGTTTCACGTACTGCTGGGGCGTTGCAGGCTCGGCAGTGACGATGAGAGTCGGCAGCCGGCCAGGGTTCTTGTAAGCGGCCTTCGTGAAGGTGCGGGTCTTGGACGTGACGCCGTCGGACCATTCCCAGTAGAACTCCTGCGCGGCTGGGCGCAGGCTCGGTGCGATCGGGGCCGCGTGAGCCTGCAGCGGCGCTGCCAGGACGGCGACGGCTGCCATCGAAGCCATGGAAGACACCGCTAGCACCGAGCGCCGGCGAAAACCGCTGAACACCATCAATTCCCCCTGAGTTGACCTGGGTCCCCAGCCTACGGGCCGGTGATGGCGAACGCCCGGCGGTGCTAGCGACTCAGCCCTGTGCTTCGAATGCCTGCTCGAGGATGCTGAGTGCCTCTTCGAGGAGGTGCATCGGCATGGTCACCGGCGGCAGGAAGCGGAACACATTGCCGTGCGTGCCAGTGGTGAGGGTGATGACGCCGTGCGCATGGCAGTACTTGTTGAGCGCTGCTGCCAGCTCGGGGTTCGGGTCCAAGGTGCCTGGCCGCACGAGCTCGATGGCGATCATGGCTCCGCGGCCGCGCACGTCGCCGATCGCCGGGTGATTGAGCTGCATGGCATGCAGCCGGGGCAGCATCACGGCCTCGATGTCACGTGCGAGCGCGTTGGCGTCATTGGCTTCCATCCAGGCGATGGAGCCGAGTGCTGCTGCGCATGCGACCGGGTTTCCGCCATACGTGCCGCCGAGCCCGCCGGGGTGCACCGAGTCCATGATCTCGGCGCGACCGGTCACGGCCGCCAGCGGCATTCCGTCGGCGATGCCCTTCGCGGTGGTGATGAGATCGGGGACCACGCCTTCGTGCTCGCTGGCAAACCAGTTGCCCGTGCGGCAGAAGCCCGACTGGATCTCGTCGGCGACGAACACGATGCCGTTGTCCTTGGCGTAGGCGGCCATCGCGGCGTAGTAGCCAGGGGCCGGAACGATGAAGCCGCCCTCGCCGAGCACCGGCTCGATGACGATGGCAGCGACGTTGGTGCCGCCGATCTCGCGATCGATGCGAGTGGTGGCGATCTGGGCCATCTCCGGACCGGTGAGACCGCGGTCGCGATACGGGTAGGACGCAGGCACGCGGTACACCTCGGGCGCGAACGGGCCGAAGGAGTGCTTGTAGGGCATCGACTTCGCCGTCATGCCCATGGTGAGGTTCGTGCGCCCGTGGTACCCGTGCTCGACGACCACGACGGCCTGGCGGCCGGTGTGGGCGCGGGCGATCTTCACGGCGTTCTCGACAGCCTCGGCGCCGGAGTTCAGCAGGACGGAGCGCTTGTCGTGATCGCCGGGCGTGAGCCTGTTGAGGGCCTCGCATACCTCGACGTACCCCGCGTACGGCGTCACCATGAAGCAGGTATGCGTGAAGCGCGCAGCCTGCTCCTGCACCCGTTGGGCGACCTCGGGGTTGGCGTTGCCGATGGTGGTGACCGCGATTCCCGAGCCCATGTCGATGAAGTGGTTTCCATCAGCATCGACAAGGACGCCGCCGCCGGCCTCGACCACGTAGACCGGCAGCGTGACGCCGACGCCGTTCGACACGGCTGCCTGCTTGCGGGCCTGCAGGGCGACGCTGCGCGGGCCGGGGACCTCGGTGACGAGCCTGCGCTCCTGCGCAACCCCATGAGCAGCTGCGGTGAGGTCGGCGCGGTCAGGGGCCTGGGGCGATGCGGTCATGATGCGGGCCTCTCGAATCGTCGGGCGGGTGTTGGGTCGGGCGGGTGTTGGG
>CAYFLP010000021.1:0-18417 GCA_964344045.1 uncultured Bifidobacteriaceae bacterium | reverse complement strand
CGCTGGGCTCGCCCATGGAGACCCACACGTCGGTGTGCACGAACTCCGCGCCCGGAAGGCCGACGACAGGGTCGTCAGTCAACGTGATGCGAGCACCGGTCTGCGCTGCGTAGTCGCGTGCGAGCTCCTGGACGTCGCCTGACGGCCACAATGCCTGCGGGGCAACGATGCGCACGTCTGCGCCCATCATCGCGCCCATCACGAGCATCGAGTTGCCCATGTTGCTGCGTGCGTCGCCGACATATGCGTAGCGCAGGGGAGCGCTCGGATCGGCCGCATGCTCGCGCATGGTGAGGAAGTCGGCGAGCATCTGCGTCGGGTGCCACTCGTCGGTGAGGCCGTTGAAGACCGGCACGTCGGAGAAATGCGCGAGCTGCTCGACATTGGCATGGGCCGAGCCGCGGTACTCGATGCCGTCGAAGATGCGCGAGAGAACGCGCGCTGTATCGGCTATGGACTCCTTGTGGCCTACCTGTGACGAGGAGGGGTCGAGCACGGTGCACGAGCCGCCCTGGTCGCGGATCGCGACCTCGAACGAGATCCGGGTGCGCGTGGAGGTCTTCTCGAAGATCAGGGCGACCTGCTTGCCCGTCAGGCGCTGTTCTTCGTTGCCTGCGCGGCGGTCGGCCTTCAGCTGCGCTGCGAGGTGCAGCAGGCCGTCGAGCTCGGCGGGGGAGAAGTCCGCTTCCTTCAGGAAGTCGCGTCCGGTGAGATCCACCGGCAACAGGCTACGCGATAGGCCGCGTGGGGCGTTCGTCGGTGGCCGCCAGCGACTAGCATCGGCCGAATCGCCAGCGGATGAGGGAGACAGCCGTGGATGCCATCGTGACCATGCCGACGTGGTTGATCATCACCGTCTGCGTCCTGGTCTTCGTCATCCCGGCGTCGATCGTGTGCTGGCTCGTGGTGAGCAATCGGTACGCGACCGTCGAAGAGGACAACACGGTCGTCGGCCCCGCCGTGGGGTTCCTGGGCACTGCCTTCACCTTGCTGCTCGCCTTCGTCATCGTCAACGTCTGGACGGGCGTGAGCGACCGCGAGGCGGCCCTCTACGACGAGTTCGCGAACGTCAACACCATCGTGCTCGAGGTGCAGGCGATCGACCCTGGCGCCAAGGCCGAGTTCGTCGCGACCCTCGACGCCTATCTCAAGGCGGTCATCGCCACCGAGATCGAGGAGGACGCGCCCGTCGGCGGTTCGCCAGCTGCTGTCGCTGCCTTCAACGACTTCCTCACCCTGGTCGACAAGGAGGAGGCAGCCCTGACGGCCGATGCGACCAAGGCCGGCGAGACCGGGGGCATCTTCACCGAGGCGCAGAGCCTCGCCGAGGCCCGCGAGAAGCGCGTGGCGACCACGGGCCCGGAGATCGGCGGCGTCTTCGCGTGGATCATCGTGATCCTGGGCTGGCTGACGGTGCTCTCGGTCGCGATCTTGCCGTCGAGCTCCACGCGCAAGGCGAAGTGGCTGACGGTGCTCTCGGTCGCGGTGTCGGTCGGCCTGCTGACCTCGCTGCTGTTCTACCTGTCGTCGACCGACTACATCAGCTCGACCGAGTCAGGCCAGGTGGAGCGGATCGTGCAGCAGCTCGAGCAGCACGCTGCGGAGTAGGGGTAGGGCCTACGACCTACGCGATGCCCAGTGCGCGCGGGGAGACGGCGGAAGCGATGACATCGCCGGCGACGCGGATGCCGTCGCCCTTCTGGCGCGGGTAGTGGCGCGAATCGAGCCTGCGATAGATGTTCTCGCGGTCCTCTTCGGACAGACCGCCCCAGACGCCGTACGGCTCCCTGGCGCGAACCGCATAGTCGGCGCACTCCAGGCGCACCGGGCAGACGGCGCAGACGCGCTTGGCGGCGCGATCGCGCTTGATGCGCGAGGAGCCGCGCTCGTTCTGCGGATGGAAGAACAGCAACGGATCAGCGTCTCGGCAGGAACCATGCTCCTGCCAATGCCAAACTGCGTCCTGCGGGACCTGGGCGAGTGGCTGCTGAGGCATGCTTCGAACGTAGTCCTGTGATATGCCCGACCCCTACGGACAAAGGTCCCGAAGTCGTTGTGGGACCCGTCACGTTCGGCTGGGACACACGGTGGTGTCCCAGTTCTAGCCGGGGGACATCATGATGTCCCCCAGTCGGCTAGCCCTCGGCCGAAGCCTGCTGCGCCTGGATCTGGGCGCGCACGTCGTCCATGTCGACCTCGCGCACGGCCTTGACCAGCTCCGTCAGCGAGGACTCGGGCAGCGCGCCCGCCTGGGAGTACAGGACGACGCCCTCGCGGACGACCATCAGGGTCGGGATGGACGAGATGCCGAAGGCGCCGGCGAGGCCCTGCTCGGCCTCGGTGTCGACCTTGCCGAAGACGATGTCCGGGTTTGCCGCAGACACCTGGTCGTAGACGGGGGCGAAGGATCGGCAGGGCCCGCACCAGGCGGCCCAGAAGTCGACGAGGACGATGTCGTTGCCGGAGATGGTCTCGGAGAAGGTCGCCTCGGTGAGGTCCACGGTAGCCATGTGCATACCCTACGGGGTATTTCTGGCGGCGGTGCGCCCCACCACCCGTAGACTGCGCGCGTGGCTCCAGAATCCATGCCCCCGGCGCCCCTCGAGACCCCCGGCCTCTCGGGCGGAACCCTGCTCGAGGAACGTCCCCTCTACTCCAATGACGATGGCGACCACGAGCGCTTCGCGCACTACGTAGAGAAGGACAAGATCGTCGAGAGCGCGGTCACGGGAACCCCGGTCAAGGCCCTGTGCGGCAAGGTATGGGTGCCCGGACGCGACCCGTCCCGCTTCCCGATCTGCCCCGACTGCGAGAAGATCCACGCGAGCCTTCCCCGAGAATGACCTAGTTGTGCCACCGCTGAGCCGATCAGGAGAGACCATGACCCGCCGTTCCCGCCGTGCAGCTTCCTTCGCCGCGATCGCCGTGGTCGGCGCCGCCCTTGCCCTGGGCGGCTGCGCCCAGGAGCCCTCGGCCTCGGGCACTGCCGCGCCGGCGACCGGCGATGCCGTGGCCTCGTCGGAGGCGGCACTGGAGAACGTCGAGACCTCCGCTGCCGCGACCTCCGCGCCTGCGACGTCGGCGGCTGCCACCGCGGCTGCCACGGAGGCGAGTGACGAGTGCTCCAAGGAGAACCTCACGCTCGTCAACCCCGGCACGCTCACCATCGGCACTGACTCGCCCGCGTACCCGCCGTACTTCGTCGACGACGACCCGACCAACGGCCAGGGCTTCGAGTCGGCAGTCGCCTATGGCGTGGCGAAGAACCTCGGCTTCGAGCCGAACGAGGTCCAGTGGGTCACGGTGCCGTTCAACTCCTCCTACGCCCCCGGAGACAAGACCTTCGACTTCGACATCAACCAGATCTCGATCACGCCCAAGCGCCAGAAGGCCGTCGACTTCTCCGATGGCTACTACTCGGTGAACCAGGCGGTCGTCGCGCTGAAGGACTCCCCGCTCGCGGGCGCCACCACGCTGCAGGAGCTCCAGGCCGCCAAGCTCGGCGCCCAGATCGGCACCACGAGCCTGGACTACATCACCGCCGAGGTCCAGCCCGCCGAGCGCCCCTACGTCTACAACGACACGAACGACGCCAAGAGCGCACTGCAGAACGGGCAGATCGACGCGATCGTCGTCGACCTGCCGACTGCCTTCTACATCACCGCGGTCGAGATGCCCAAGGCCAAGATCATCGGCCAGCTCCCGGCGTCGGCCGACGCTGAGCAGTTCGGCCTGCTGTTCGCGAAGGGCAATCCGCTGGTCACGTGCGCGAATGCGGCACTGGCCCAGCTGAAGGACTCCGGCGAGCTCCAGGGCATCCAGGACGAGTGGCTGACGGGCGCTGCGGCACCTTTCTTCCAGTAGGCCAGGCCCACCGCTGAGGCTTGCTGCCCATGACTCCCGTCGCTGAGGCAGGCGTGGAGCCCTATGTCGATCCCGTCCGCCGGGCGCAGAAGATGCGCTCGGCGCGGCGCAATGCCCTGGTGGGCATGGCGAGCCTGCTCGCCTTCACCGCGGTCGTCGTCTTCCTCGTGGCGCGCACGCCCGGGTGGCCGGTGGTGCAGGAGACGTTCTTCAACGGCGAGCAGTTCGCTGCATCGTTCCCGGGCCTGCTGCAGGCCTTCTTGCTCAATGTCCGGATCTTCCTGACGGCCGAGCCGCTCATCTTGGTCTTCGGGCTGCTGCTCGCGATGGCCCGGCAGTTGCGGGCGCCGGTGTTCTTGCCGCTGCGCGTGCTGTCGACCGTGTATGTCGACGTCTTCCGCGGCGTGCCGACGATTCTCGTCATCTTCCTGCTGGGCTTCGGGGTCCCGGCCCTGCGCCTGCAGGGAGTGCCCAACGACCCGGTGTTCTGGGGCACGGCCGCGCTCGTGCTCTCGTACAGCGCCTACGTCGCCGAGGTCTTCCGCGCGGGCATCAACTCGGTGCATCCGAGCCAGCGCATGGCGGCCCGCTCCCTGGGGCTGTCCGCGCTGCAGGCCGATCGCTACGTGGTCCTGCCGCAGGCCGTCCGCAACGTCGTGCCGCCGCTGCTCAACGACTTCATCTCCCTGCAGAAGGACACTGCCCTCGTGGCGGTTCTCGGCCCGATCGAGATCCTGCGGCAGGCGCAGATCGACGCCTCGTCCACGTTCAACTACACGCCGTACGTGGCCGCCGCGCTCATCTTCATCGCCCTCACCATCCCGATGACGCGGTTCGCGGACTGGGTGCAGTCGCGGATGGCCCGCAAGCAGCGCGCGGGGGCGATGGCATGAGCGCTCCGCAGGATGCCCCCTTGCTGCTCGACGTGCGCCAGGTCTGGAAGGCCTTCGACGGGCACAGCGTGCTGCGCGGCCTGGACCTGTCAGTCCGGGCCCATGAGGTCGTGGTGCTGATCGGCGCATCCGGGTCGGGCAAGTCGACCCTGCTGCGCTGCGTGAACGGGCTCGAGGAGGTCGATGCCGGCCACGTGCTCCTCGACCCTGGCACGCAGGGCGAGATCGACGTCACGGCCGTGCGCGCAGACCTCGATGCCGTTCGCCGTCGCGTGGGCATCGTCTTCCAGTCCTACAACCTCTTCCCGCACATGTCTGTCCTCGACAACGTCATGCTCGGCCCGCGCAAGGTCCTCCGGCGCCCGGCGGAGGAGGTCCGGGTGGAGGCGCGCGAGCTCCTCGACCGGTTCGGCCTGGCGGCCAAGGCGGACG
Source organism: uncultured Bifidobacteriaceae bacterium (assembly GCA_964344045.1). Taxonomy (GTDB): domain Bacteria; phylum Actinomycetota; class Actinomycetes; order S36-B12; family S36-B12; genus UBA10649. The sequence continues at coordinate 13,228 of CAYFLP010000021.1, read as the reverse complement.
ACTTCCCGGACCGACTGTCGGGAGGCCAGTCGCAGCGGGTCGCGATCGTGCGGGCCCTGGCCATGCGGCCCGAGCTCGTCCTGTTCGACGAGATCACCTCGGCACTCGACCCGCTCCTGGTGGGCGAGGTGCTCGACGCCGTGCGCGAGCTCACCCAGGAGGGCCTGACGATCGTGATGGCCACCCACGAGATCGGCTTCGCCCGTGAGGTGGCCGATCGCGTGTGCTTCCTGCACGAGGGCGTCGTGCACGAGGAGGGGCCGCCCGAGCAGGTGCTGGGCGACCCGCAGCGGGAGCGGACGCGGGAGTTCCTGGCCAGGGTCCTGGGCTGAGGCACGAGCCCGCCAGCGCACCTTGTGCGCTTGTGCACCGGCGTGTCGAGCGTCCGCATTCCGGTGGTGCCCCTAGGTTGCTGTCGACGCAGTCCCGCGTCCACTTCCCAAGGAGGAGACATGTCCAACGACACAATGTCGGTGGCGGATAGCTCGACCGCGCTCATCGGCCGCAACTGGTGGCTGATGCTCTTCGGCGGCATCATCACGATCATCATCGGCCTGGTAGCGATCACCTGGCCGCAGGCCACGGTCGCCGTCATCGCGATCCTGCTCGCCATCTACCTGCTGGTCTCGGGCATCTTCGAGTTCATCCGCGGCTTCGCCTCGGGCCTGACCGGCGGCATGCGCGCACTGCTGTTCATCAGCGGCGTGCTCTCCGTCATCCTGGGCCTGCTGATGTTCCGCAGCGCCTTCCAGGCCGTGGAGATCCTCGGCATCCTGATCGGCATCGCGTTCCTCTTCCGCGCGTTCGGCGTGTTCTTCCTCGCCGCTGACGACAAGAACGGCCGTGGCTGGAACATCTTCTTCGGCATCGTCCTGCTGCTCGCCGGCATCGTGCTGCTGGCCTACCCGGTGAGCTCGGTCGTCACCCTCGCCTGGATCATCGGCATCTGGCTGATCGTGATCGGCCTGTTCGAGATCATCGGCTCGTTCATGCTCAAGTCGGCTGCCAAGAAGGCCGGCGTCTAGGGCTTTCGAGCCCACTAGCGAAGGACTCGGGCCAGATGGCAGCCGAGACTTCACAAACCCTCGACCGGGGACTGCGCGTACTCGAAGTAGTCGCGCAGTCCCCGGACGGGCTTTCGGTCACCGAACTCGCCGCGGTGCTCGGCATCGGCCGCACCGTCGTCTACCGGCTCGTGGTCACCCTCGAGCAGCACGCGCTACTGCGGCGTTCGGCCGACGGCCGCTGCCGGCTGGGCATGGGCATCGTCAGCCTCGGGCGCCAGGTGCAGCCCGTCGTGCGCGATACCGCCCTTCCCGCCCTCCGCCTGCTCGCAGACGCCGTCGGCGCCACCGCGGTGCTCGCCGTCGCTGACGGTGCCGATGCCCTCTCGACCGTTGTCGTCGAGCCGTCGCGCTCCGATGTCTTCGTCACCCACCGCTCAGGCGCCAGGCAGCCACTCGAGCAGGGTGCGCTCGGCCGCGCGATCCTCGCCGCCCGCACCACCGCCGGGCGCCCGCTCGACCCGCCATGGGTCATCGCAACCTCGGAAGGCCCGCAAGGGGCCTACGGGCTAGCCGTCCCCGTGCTGGGCGTGCCCGGTCTCGAGGCGAGCATCGGCGTGCTCGCCCTGCGCGAGCTCGCCGAGCCGACCGTCGGCCCCCGCGTTGCACGTGCCGCGGGCGAGGTCGCCCGCGCGCTGCGCTAATCCGATCCGGGTCAGCCCCAGCAGCCGTTGATAGTCGCGACCAGGCCGTCGAGTACCTGACGTGTCTGCAGGATCGGGTACTGCTGCGGCCGGTGATTGACCAGCATCGTGAAGATTCGTTCGCGGCCGTCGACGGTGGTCACGGTGCCCGCGAGCGCGATCGCATCCGACAGCGACCCTGTCTTCGCCTGCGCCTGGCCGACAGCGCAGCGGGCATGCTTGGTCACGAAGCGGCCGGCTGTGGTGTTCAAGGTGCCCGTGCGGCCGGCCACGGGAAGTGCGTCCTCCTCGAACATCGTCGTGAATGGCTTCGGGTCCTGCACGCGCGCATGCCGCAGCACGCTGACCAGGAATGCCGGAGTGACCCTGTCCTTCCGCGACAGGCCACTGCCGTCCATGAGCTGCTGCCCAGAAGGCTCTAGGCCCAGATCCCGCAAGATGGCCTCAGCTGCCTGCTGGGCCCCGGACCAGTCGGCCGGCAGTCCCTTCGCCAGCGCGACCTGGCGGTGGACGACCTCGGCGACGTTGTTCTCCGAGTCGCTGAGCATCGTGCGCACCGCATCGCCGAGGTCGTGCTCGCTCGACCGCGCGAGGACCTGCGCATCGGCGGGCGTGGGCTCTGTCACGGGCGCCTCGATGCGCACCCGCACGCCATGGCCGCGGAGATAGCCCGCGAAGGCGCTCGCGGCATTGGCGGAGGGGTCTCGCGAGTAGTCGCCGAGCAGGGCCAGCGACTGCACAGGGGCCGCGACATAGGGGATGTACGAGGTTGTCCAGCCGGGGGCTGCCTCAGTCTCGGGGAACAGGGTTCGGTCGACGCGGAGCGTCGCCTTGGGCCGCGCGCCGGTTGAGGGCACCTGTCGAAGCGAGGCTGCCGTATCGGCGGCCAGGTCCTGCAGGTCTGAGCGGGTGAGGAGCGGATCTCCGCCGCCGCGCAGGACGAGCCCGATGCGGCCGCTGTCGTCGGCACCTCGGAGCACCGTTGTCGTGAAGGCCGAGTCTGGCTGCATGGTGGCGAGCGCGGTGACAGCGGTGATGACCTTCATCGACGAGGCCGGCATCTGCGGGTTGTCGCTGCGGTGCTCGCTGACCACTTCGCCTGTCGCCCCGTCGACCACCAGCATCGCGAAGTCGGTTCCCAGGACCGGGCTAGCCAGCCGCTTGTGCAGCAGGGCATCGGTATCGCCCGCCCATGCAGGGCCGGCCAGGGTGATCGCCAGGGCGCCCGCCAGGCCTGCTGCGAGCGCGACGTAGGCGGGCCGGGTGTGACGCATCCGACCATGGTGCGTCACGCCTGCCGAGGTGGCGCTCACCGGGGTCCGCCGGCGCGTCGCGCACAATGGTCGGATGCCCAGGGGAATCGCACTCCGCCGCGCCGTGGCCCTTCTCGCCGCGTCGGGTATCGCTGCCGCGGGACTCGCCCTGGGCCCGGCCGCGACCGGTGCCCTGGCGGACCCTGCGCCCAAGCGCATCGTCAGCGGCTGGATGCCGTACTGGATGACGTCGCCTGCGCACCCCGCCGGCATCAACTCCGCGGTGCAGAACGCCGACCTGTTCGTCGACGTCTCGCCGTTCTGGTACTCCGCCACGGCCAAGTCCGGCGGTGGCGTGCAGGTCAGGCTGAATCCCAACTTCACCAATGGCGCCGCCAACGTGGGCTGGGCGATGGGCCAGCTCACGTCGGCCGGGCTCACCGTGCTGCCGTCGATCGCCGACGGCTCCGGCAAGGGACGCATGGCAGCCGCCCTGAAGGATCCTGCCCTGCGAGCCCAGCACGTGCAGGACATCGTGTCGCTGGTGACGTCCGGCGGGTATGGCGGCATCGACCTCGACTACGAGACTTTCGCCTTCACCGACGGCTCCTCGAGCTGGGCGGCGACGCAGCCGAACTGGACCGCCTTCATCACCGAGCTCGCGGCCGCCCTGCATGCCCAAGGCAAGCTGCTGTCGGTCACCATTCCGCCCCCGTGCAGCACCGCAGGCGCCTGCGGGCCCCAGGGCGGCTACTGGGTCTACAACATGACCGGGATCGCTCCCGCTGCCGACCGCATCCGGATCATGGCCTACGACTATCACGTCAACGGCATCGGGCCGATCGCCCCGATGCCATGGGTGCGCTCGCTAGTCACGTACGCAGCCAGTGTCGTGGATCCAGCGAAGCTCCAGATTGGCGTGCCCACGTACGGCCGCGCATGGACCAAGAAGGGTTCCAACGGGAGCTACAAGCTCTCGGGCAACTGCCCCGCAGCGTCGACATCCGCGTACAACTCGCTCACCTCGATGGCGTCGGTGACCGATGCCGATATCCCCGGCCTCCTCGCGGCCCAAGGCGTCGATCCCGCGTCGATCCAGTGGTCCGAGGCCGACCAGGAGAGCTGGGTCGAGTACGACAAGAAGGTCACCTGGACGGACGGCTCCGGCGCGCAGCAGGTCTGCACCGCCAAGCGGATCATGTGGTGGGTCGACCCGCGCGGGGTCCTCGCCCGGACCCAGCTCGTGGGGGAGTTCGGCCTCAGCGCCGCTGCCTACTGGACGGTCGGCGGTGACAACCCCGAGCAGTGGCCGGCAATCCGCGCGTACGCTGTCTCGCTCGCGCCTGCGGGCACCGATGTCGCGGCCACTGCGCCCGCGGCGGTGGTAGCCGGGCAGCCCATCGCGCTGACGGCCACGGCCTCCACGGCAGGCGCACCGCTCGCGGGGGTTCCAGCCACGGCACAGTTCAAGGCCGACGGAGCGAAGGACTTCGCGGATGTCGCCTCCGGAACGACCGCGGCCGACGGGACCGTCGTGTTCAGCGTGCCCGGTACCGTCTCGGGCGAGTGGCAGGTGCTCGTGCCCGGCGCGGACGGGCGCGCGGCCGGCACGAGCGCGCCCGTGCGGGTGGATGTCGTCGGCATCGTCAGCGCCCGATCGAAGAGCGCGACCGTCGGGCGCGGCACGCAGATCAAGGTCCGCGCGATGCTGCAGCCCGCACGCGCCGGGCAGAAGGCGACCTTGCAGGTGCAGGTCGGCCAGGGCTGGAAGCCGATGGCACGGGGCAAGGCCGACGCGAAGGGCCGGGTGCTGCTGGTCGTGAAGGCGCCGGCCGCCAAGGGCCGCTATGCCTATCGGGTGGTCAGCGCCCCGGCCGGTGGCATTCGCGAGGGGGTCTCGGCGGAGCTGCCGATACGCGTGCGCTGAGTGCCCTGCGGCGGCGTGGAAGACTTTGCCCGTGAGCGTTGCCCCGCCCGAGCTCGAATCGATTGCCGACGAGGCAGTGGAGTCGTCACCGGACCGGCCGTGGATCACCCTGGTCTGGAATGACCCCATCAACCTGATGTCCTACGTGACCTATGTCTTCATGACGTACTTCCACTACGACAAGGCGAAGTCCGAGCTGCTGATGCTCGACGTGCATGAGAAGGGCCGCGCCGTGGTGTCGTCCGGAACGCGCGAGGAGATGGAACGCGACGTCGAGGCCATGCATGGCTACGGCCTGTGGGCGACCATGCAGAAGGACGACTGATGACCGAGGGCTTCGAGCGCACCGGCAGCGATCGCATCGTCCTGCGCGTCGACGACATCGAGCGGGGCCTCCTTGGCTCCCTGGCCGAGCAGATCGAGGAGTTCGTCAGGCCGGACGAGGCAGATCCCGACCGGGACCCGCTGTTCGCCATCGTCGGCATCGATGACGAGGCCGAGATCAGCGATGACCCGGCGCTTGCCCGGCTGCTGCCCGATGCCTACCCGGACGATCCCGAGGCGTCCCGCGACTTCCGGCGCTTCACCGAGCGGTCCTTGCGCGAGTCGAAGGCGGCACATGCCCGCACTGTCGCCCAGTGCTGCGCGCGCTCAGGCGCCAAGGTGACCATGTCGATGGACGAGTCGGCTGCCTGGCTCGGCTTCCTCAATGACGCCCGCCTCGCCATCGGCACCCGCATCGGCATAGCCGAGGACAATCACGACGAGCTCGAGCAGCTCCCCGAGGACGATCCTCGCTACGGGCTGTTCCATGTCTACGACTGGCTGACCTACCTGCAGGATTCGCTGCTGCGCTGCCTGGGCTAGGCATCCGCCTGCATAGGCTGGGCCCGTGGCCATCGAGATCCGGGTTCCCGGCTTCCTGCGCGATCGCAGTGCTGGCGAAGCGGTGGTCCTCGGCTCCGGCGGCACGGTGGCGGAGCTCATCGCCGACGTCGACGTGGCCTATCCCGGCTTCGCCGCGGCGCTCCTCGACGACAGCGGGCTGCGCCGTTACGTGAACGTCTATGTCGGGGCGAGCGATATCCGCTACGGCCACGGCCTGGGCACGTCGCTGTCGGACGGTGACGTGGTGACGATCCTGCCCACGAGACCGGGCCTAGGCTGAACGCGTGAACGACGCGCCCATCGGCATCTTCGACTCCGGGGTAGGCGGCCTCACCGTTGCCCGCGCGGTGCTGGACCAGCTGCCGCATGAGCCGGTGCGATACGTGGGCGACACGGCCCGCGGGCCCTATGGCCCCCGGCCGCTGGCACAGGTGCGCGCCTTCTCGCTGGAGATCATGGACCATCTCGTCGACAACGGCGTGAAGGCACTCGTCATCGCCTGCAACTCCGCGAGCGCTGCGACCCTGCGCGATGCGCGCGAGCGGTACGACGTTCCGGTCATCGAGGTCGTCCACCCTGCTGTTCGGCGTGCCGTCGCGGCCACGCGCAATCGGCACATCGGCGTGATCGGCACGGTCGCGACCATCACGTCCGGCGCCTACGAGGACGCCTTCGCCGCTGCTCCCGACGTGCAGGTCACGTCGACCTCGTGCCCGCGCTTCGTCGAATTCGTCGAAGCGGGCATCACCTCGGGCCCGGACCTGATCGCTGCCGCGAACGAATACCTGCAGCCCCTGCGCGAGGCCGGTGTCGACACCCTTGTCCTCGGCTGCACGCACTACCCGCTGCTGACGGGCGTGCTGTCCTATGTCATGGGCGACGACGTGACGCTCGTGTCGAGTGCGGAGGAGACGGCGAAGGACGTCTACCGCACGCTCGTGGCCAACGACCTCCTGCGCCATCCGGGCCTTCCCGAACCGGAGCACCAATTCCTCGTCACCGGAGACCCCGGCGAGTTCCAGGCACTGGGCCGCCGCTTCCTGGGCCCGGAGATCGGCCGAGTTCAGGTAGTCGGCTGATGCGCCGCTAGGGTCGTCGCATGACTCGAACGGATGGCCGCACTTCGACCCAGCTACGCCCTGTCACCTTCGAGCGCGGCTGGCTCGACCAGGCCGAGGGCTCGGCCCTCGTCAGCTTCGGGCGCACCCGGGTGCTGTGCACCGCCTCCTTCTCCGCCGGCGTGCCCCGGTGGCTGAAGGACTCCGGTCGCGGCTGGGTCACCGCCGAGTACGCGATGCTCCCTCGCTCGACCAATACCCGCAATGACCGCGAGTCCGTCAAGGGAAAGCTGGGCGGCCGCACCCAGGAGATCTCGCGCCTCATCGGACGCTCGCTGCGCGCAGTCGTCGACATGGGCGAGCTGGGCGAGAACAGCATCCTCATCGACTGCGACGTGCTGCAGGCCGACGGAGGCACCCGTACCGCGGCGATCACGGGTGCGTACGTGGCACTCGCCGACGCGATCGAATGGGCGCGCGGCACGGGACTCGTGCGGCCCGGTGCCAAGGTCCTGAAGGACTCGGTTGCGGCCGTCAGCGTGGGCATCGTGGACGGCGAGCCTCGCCTGGACCTGCACTATGACGATGACGTGCGTGCTGACACCGACATGAACGTGGTCATGACGGGCGACGGCCGCTTCGTCGAGGTGCAGGGCACGGCCGAGGGCGAGCCGTTCGACCGCGCCCTCCTCGACGCACTGCTCGAACTGGCTGCCGCCGGCTGCGCCGATCTCGCGGCCGCGCAGCGCGCAGCGCTGGGCGGGTAAGCGTGCCCGCCCGCATCGTCATCGCAAGCCGCAACGCGCACAAGATCGAGGAGATGCACCGCATCCTCGATGCAGCCGGCCTCGACGTCGTCATCTCCGGCCTGGCCGACTTCCCCGACCTGCCCGAGGTAGAGGAGACCGGGGCGACGTTCGCGGAGAACGCACTGCTCAAGGCCCATGCGATCGCAGCGTTCACCGGGCTGCCGGCGGTCGCCGACGATTCAGGGCTGTGCGTCGATGCCCTCAACGACATGCCCGGCGTGCTCTCGGCGCGCTGGGCGGGGCAGCACGGCGACGACCAGGCCAACCTGCGGCTGGTCCTGGCCCAGGTCTCCCACGTGCCGCCCGAGCGGCGTGGCGCCAGCTTCCGCTGCGCGGCGGCCGTGGCGCTCCCCGATGGCCGGGCAGAGGTGGTCGAGGGACGCCTCGACGGAGTGATCATCGACGAGCCCCGAGGCGCCAACGGCTTCGGCTACGACCCCATCTTCGTCCCGGACGGATCCGGGCGCACGACGGCCGAGCTCGATCCCGCCGAGAAGGACGCCATCAGCCACCGCGGACGAGCCCTGGCCTCGCTGGCCCCGCTGCTGGCCGACCTCCTGCAGTAGTACCACGGTTGTACCTGCACCCGGGGAACCACCACAGTGGCATGATCGTCCGACGACCGTTCGTGCTGGCACCTGCCTGTGCCTGGCTTGCAGCCCGTGCCTAGGCTCCGACAGCACGGCGCATGGGGCACGCACCCGGGTGTCAGATCCACCGAGTTCAGGCGCTCCGCCACGCGGGCGGAGCGTTCCAGGCAATGAAGGGAGAGCACGTGGCTAGGTCAAGCATCCGGAGGTGGGTGGTCGGTGCTTCGGTCGCCGCGCTCTCCGTGGGGCTCCTCCCGCTCGGGGCTCTGCCGTCATCTGCCGTCGATTCCGCCGGCGCAGCAGTGGACGCCGCCTCCGACACGTACGTGCCCTCGCAAGCGGCCCGGTCGGACGTGGAGGTCACGGTTCCCGTGCGCACCGTGAGCGGCATGCGTGCGCTCACCGGCGAGGGCGGCTCCGTCAACATCAAGGTCGGCCGGTCGGGCTACATCCCGGTCGCGGTCGACACCGGCTTCACCGGCCTGCTCCTCTTCCCCGACGCCATGTCGGAGAAGACCGGCGGCGTGAGCATCTCCAAGCACGCGAGCAAGTTCACCGGCCTGGGCCTGCGCGGCACCAGCTCGGTCACGGGCTTCCCGGGCAAGGCCAAGATCACCATCAGCGGCGTGGAGTCCGTCTACGAGGTGCCATTCCTCTACACGAAGTCCACCAGCCCGTTCTTCAACGCCCTGCGCAGCACCGGGGTCCACGGCCTCATGGGCATCGGGCTCAAGGGCGACAAGGGATTCACCAACCCGCTCGCCGCGATGCCGGGCCAGCTCGGCCTGCGCTGGAGCATCCACTACTCGCGCAGCCGGTCTGCGCATTCGTCCGGCGCCATCGTGCTCGGCGCGGCGCCGCCGGCCGAGTCGACCATGGTGTTCCATATCCCGCGCCTGGGCCAGGACTCCTACGGTGCCCAGCTCTGGAACGACTACGCGGTCCCGGCGTGCTGGAAGTTCGCCCGGATGGCCGAGCAGTGCGTGCCGACGACCTTCGACTCCCAGTTCACCGTCCTGCGCGGCCTCGGCCTCGCCGGCAGGGGAGTGCAGACCGACGTCGACGGAGATACCCGGCTGGGCACGCGCGTGAGCCTGCGCGCGCCGGGCAGTGCCTACACGGGCTGGTCGTACCTCAGCGGCCAGCGTGCGTCGGTCAACCGCACCCAGGTCTTCAAGCACGGCAAGCCCGCGGTGAACACCGGAAATGCGATCTTCTTCGACTTCACCCTCACGTATGACGCGATCAACGGGAGCCTCACGCTGAGCGACCCGGTTACCAAGGCAGGAGCCCACCAGTGAGCGACGACACCACCACCCCCGAGCAGGAGTCCTCAGGCCTGAGCCGCCGACGGCTCCTGCAGGCTGCCGGCGTCGCAGGCATCGCGGCGGCCGGTGCCGCAGCCATGTCGTCGGGCACCGCATCGGCCGCACCCATGCAGCCGTTCCGCCCGCGCGGCAAGCTCCGCAAGCGCCCGAACTTCCTCATCATCATGATGGATGAGCAGCGCTACGCGCCGGTCTACGAGTCCGAGACCTTGAAGGCCTGGCGCCTGGCGAACCTGTCGTCGCAGAACTTCCTGCGCAGCCATTCGACCGAGTTCACCTACCACCACATCATGTCGACGGCCTGCCAGCCCAGCCGTGCCTCGATGTACACCGGCCAGTACCCGTCGCTGCATGGCGTCTCGCAGACCTCCGGCTCGGCCAAGGCCTCGATCGAGAAGGACCTCTACTGGCTGACCCCGGCAACCGTGCCGACCCTCGGCAACTGGATGAGGGCCGCCGGCTACGACACCTACTGGAAGGGCAAGTGGCACGTCTCCGATGCCGACCTGTACCAGCCGGGCTCGTGGAATCCGCTGCCGTCCTACACCGACACGGGCAAGCGTGACCCGTGGCTGGAGACGATCTACGAAGAAGCCGGCATGCTGGAGAACTACGGCTTCACGGGCTTCATCGGCCCCGAGCCGCACGGCAGCAACCCGCTGAACTCCGCCTCCTCCGGTCCGGGCGGCGAAGGTCGCGACGAGGTCATCGCCCAGTGGAACGTCGAGACGCTTCAGAAGCTGCGCGGTTCGGATAACCCGTGGCTGCTCGTGGCCTCGTTCGTCAACCCGCACGACATCACCTTGTGGGGCGACCTCACGGTCGCCAACGGGCTTGCCGGCGGCGACAACGCCTTCTACCTCGCGCAGCAGCTCGTCGGCTCCAACGTGCCGCACGACCTGTTCACGTCCGCCTTCGACACGTCGGCGAACGAGGACCTGAGCGCCAAGCCGAGCGCGCAGTCGAGCTACGTGGGCCAGTACCCCAAGGGCTTCCAGCCGCTCACCAACCGCGATGCCTACCATCGCTTCTACTACCAGATGCAGAAGAATGTCGATGAGCAGATCGGCAAGGTGATCAACGCCCTCACCGCCGATCGCGAGATGTACAACAACACCATCATCATCTACATGTCCGACCACGGCGACGTGCTCGGTGCGCACGGCGGGATGTTCCAGAAGTGGCACAACTCGTACGACGAGATGATGCGGGTGCCGTTCATCTTCCACAACCCGCAGCTGTTCCCGCGCTACGAGACCAGTGATGTCCTCACCAGCCACGCTGACATCATCCCGACCATCCTCGGCCTGGCGGGCCTGGACGAGGCCGCGCTGGCGAAGGAGCTGCGCAAGACTCACATGCAGGTGCGTCCGCTCGTCGGCCGCGACCTGTCGGGCTACCTCCTCGGCGAGGAGTCCGGAGCGCAGCTCGCCGAGAACGCGATCTACTTCATGACGGACGACCTGATCTTCCAGGGAGCGCAGGCCGTCTCGGTCCTCGGCACGACCTACCAGCCGGTGGTCCAGCCTGCCTGCGTCGAATCGGTCGTCACCTGGCTGCCCACCGGTGCCAATGGCGAGCGCGAGCGCTGGAAGTACGTGCGCTACTGGGACAACCCGCAGTTCTGGTCGGATCCCAATGTCGAGGACGTCTACACGTTCGTGCCAGGCATGGTCGACAAGGCGGGCCCTCGTCCGGCCGTGACCACGGTGAAGAAGATGGATCCGTCCGACGGGGAGATCGCGCCGCCGGCCGACCAGTTCGAGATGTACAACGTGAGCGTCGACCCGACCGAGCAGCACAACCTGTACGGCAATGGCGACTACGCAGGCCAGCAGGCAATCCTGGCGAAGCTCCTCGACAAGGAGCGCTCCATCAAGCGGCTGACGCCCACGATGCAGCCGTGGGCGGATGGCACCGCTCAGCAGTTCCCGTATGCGCCTAACTGATAGTCGACACGCAACGGGAAGGGCCGCCGGTCATCCGGCGGCCCTTCCCGTTGCCAGGCGGGTCGCAGGCATGGCCTGTCGCCTCCGTTCGGCTGAGCGCGCGGAAGTGTCCTCGTCGCCACCTGCCAGCGAATATCGTGAGATCTCCAGTGGAGGACACACCAACGGAGGGACGCGTGGCCATCGGGTCGGGCTTGCGATCTCGCGCTCTTCTCGGGTCCCCGCTTGACTAGCCAGACCGCTCGGATCGTGCTGGTCGCAGCCCCCCGCTCAGGCGCTGGGCTCCTCCAGCAACTGTGGCTGTCGGACCCACGCTGGTGCCGAAGCGGGCTCTCGTTCGAGGACCCGGTAGACGATCAGCTGGATTCCCGCGCCGATGCCGCGCGAGAGTCCGGCGAATGGTCGCATCGCCTGGCGGATGCTGATCGCGCTTCGCCGATCAGCGACCGGTTGCGGTCTGCTGTGGATTCTGGCGGGGCCTGGTCGGTGGACTGGGCACCACGCAATGCACTGAGGCTGCCCGTGCTTGCCGACCTCGGCCCGGGGGTTCGGGTGATTCATGTGGTGCGGGACCCGCGGCGGGCGATCTCGTCGCTGGTGGAGGCGTGGCGCTCGCGCCGGTTCGTGTCCGAGCCGGGCCTGCCGGGCTGGTGGGGGGAGCCGTGGTCGTTCCCGTTGATACCGGGATGGCGGGAGCTGGCCGGCAGGCCGTTGCACGAAGTGGCAGCGGTGCAGTGGCTGACGATCGAGCAGCTGATCCGCGAGGATCTCGCCCAAGCAGGTATGCCCTCGTCCCTCGTCACCTATGAAGCCCTCGTCGCTGACCCGGTCGCGGAGATCACCCGAGTGGCGAGCGAACTCGACGTGCCCTGGTCCGGCTCTGTGCCTGACCCGCTTCCAGCGTCTCCGTTCACCGTGTCCGTGCCTGATGGCCGCAAGTGGCAGCGGGACATCTCCGAGGTGCTCGCGGCCTATGCCGAGCACCCGCAGTTGCATGCAGGCTTCCTGGACTGGGCCGATCAGGTCGGTCTGGACGAGTACCGGGAACCGTTACGGATCGAGACGGTCGGCCCCGCGGCGAGTTCGGTGACCCGCAGCAGCGCAGGCACGCCGTTCAAGTCGGACCACACCTCGACCTTCGTCGAGCTGCTCTCCAAGGCCCACTCGAGCCTGGTCGTCACCACCTACAAGTCCGGGCACGTGATCCTTGCCCGCGCCGCTGGCGGCCGACTCGACACGGCCCCATTCGGCTTCGACCGGCCCATGGGCGTTGCAGTCGCCGGGGGCCGCCTGGCAATCGGCACCGGGCAGAGCATCGACACCTTTAGCAACCAACCCGGCCTAGCTGGCCAAGTTGACCACGGCGCCGCATCAGATCGGCCGAAGCACGACGCAGTCTTCGCTCCACGGTCCATCACCTTCACCGGGGATATCGCCATCCACGAGATGGACTACGACCGCGACGGCACCTTGTGGTTCGTCAACACGAAGTTCTCCTGCCTGTGCACGCACGACCTGCACAACTCCTTCGTCTCGGCCTGGACTCCTCCGTGGATCACCGCACTGGCGGCGGAGGACCGCTGCCATCTCAACGGCCTGGCCATGGTCGATGGACGACCCCGCTATGTCACCGCCCTGAGCCGCACCGACACCCCCGGCGGCTGGCGCGAGCACAAGGGCACCTCGGGACTGATCCTGGACATCACCACCAACGAGCC
>CAYFLP010000020.1:12222-18710 GCA_964344045.1 uncultured Bifidobacteriaceae bacterium | reverse complement strand
CGTCGAGGTGAGCGTCGAGGTGAGCGTCGTGGTCGGCGACGAGCCCGGACTCCACGTCAGCAGCGTGGGCAGCGGCGCGAGCTGCGGCGAGCAGGCCGGCACTGTCGAGGGCCTGCAGCGAGGACCGCATGGAGCGCAGCAGCCCTGCAGCAGCCTTGCTCGTGAAGGTCAGGCCCAGCACTGCATCCGGGCGCACGATGCCACTGCCCGCCAGCCACGCGACGCGCGCGGCCATCGATGTCGTCTTGCCCGAACCAGCGCCGGCGACGATGACGGCCGAACGCAGCGGGGCGCTGACTGCTCGCCACTGCTCGGCGGTGAGCGTGAGGCCGAGGGCGCTGTCGAGCTGAGCGCGGGTGATCTCGGGAACAGCGGTCATGGGATCACCTGCTGGCCTTCGGCCCGGCTCGGGCACACGCGCGTGAAAGCGCAGTACCTGCAGGACTTGCCCAGTTGGGCCTCGAAGGCCTCGTCGCGCACGATCGAGGCGGCCTCGCCCAGCTTGAGGTCGAGCCAGGTCGGTTGCTGCGAAGTGAGGGCCTCCTGGGTCTGCACCTTCGGATCGGGCGAATCCTTCGAGGCAGGCACCCGCAGTTGCACGAGTGCGGCTCCCCCGACCTCGTTGCCGTCGGCCTGGAGCATGCGCTGGTACACGCCGAGCTGGCCGTTCTCGGCCATCGACGAGTCGGGGTCCGGGTTGCGGATGTTCTTCAGGTCGATGGGAACCAGCCGCCCGGCGGCATCGCGCTCGATGCGGTCGAGGTAGCCGCGCAGGTGCACCTGGTCGGTGCCCCCGCCTGGCGTCGGAACGTCGACCACCGATTCGAGCGAGCCTTCGCTGCTGACCAGCTCGCGGTCTGCGCGCAGGTGGTACTCCAGGAACCGGGACAAGGCGGCACGGGCCTGCGCGCGCTCGGCCTGCGATTGCCACGGCGCCTCGAAGCGCAGGGCCGGCCATACCCGGTCGATCTCGGCATCGAGGTCTTCGAGGTCGGGTGCCAGGTTGCCCTTGGCGACATGGTCCGCGATCGCATGGACGATGCTGCCGAAGCCCGTGGACGTGGATCGCGGTGTCTCGGCGCGCGCCTCGCGGTCCAAGAACCACTGCAGCGGGCAGTTCAGCATGCTGTCGAGCGAGCTTCCCGACAGAGCGACCGGCGCCTGGGGGTCGCGCACAGGCGTGGCACCGGGGGTGAGCTCGGCGAGGCCCCACCAGGTGCGCGGGTCGGCGGCCGGCACGAGGGGCTCGCCGTCGTCGTCGACCTGAGAGGCAAGATCGGCAAGCCGGCTGATCGCTGCTGAGCGAAGCGCGGGATCCGCCGACGGCTCCATCGCCGTACGCCGCAGCTCGGCGACAAGGCCGTCGAGGGACACCGGATGCAACGGACGCCCGGGGTGGTGCACCAGTGCGGCATCAGGGCCGCCGAGCACGCGCGTGACGTCGTCGAGGAAGCGGCTGGGGCGGTCGCCGCCGGAATCCTGCTCGTCGACCGCGCTGATGTGCAGTGCCTCGCGGGCTCGCGTGCAGGCGACGTAGAAGAGCCGCCGCTCCTCGTCGAGCAAGTCTGCCGCGCGCGGCCCGGGGCCGATGCCCCCATGAGTGATCTCCTCGGCGTGCAGCGCAGAGCCACGCGCACGAAGGTCCGGCCACACGCCTTCCTCGACGCCGATGAGCCAGACCTCGCGCCACTCCAGACCCTTGGCGCGGTGCGCGGTGAGGATGCGCACGGCATCGGCCCGCGTGCCGCGCTCGGCGACCGGCTCCGCGGGGATCTGCTGGTCGGCAAGGGTGTCGATGAACATCCGGACGCCGGCGAAGCCCGGGTACCTGTCGGACATGCGCTCGGCCGCGTCGAACAGGGCCATCACGGCGTCGAGGTCATGGTGCGCAGAACGCGAGCCGGCGACCGCCGCCGCGCGCAGGCGCTGCGGCCAGCCGTGCGGCTCCGAACCGCCCGTCCACGCTGTCCAGAGCACTGCTTGCGGCGACTCGCCGGCGACCAGCTGGGCGTGGATGCGCTCGAGCAGGCTCGAGAAGCGCTGCAGTCGGACGGTGACGGGATCATCGCCCGCCAGGGCCTCCCACAGGCCCGGGTCGCTGCCACGGATGAGGCCATGGATCAACTGCTCAGAGGGTGGGGCCGCGTAGCCGTCACGGTGCACGTGCGCACGCAGGGCACGGCCGACACGGCGCACGTCGGTGGGCGACAGGCCGACTACCGGGCCCTCGATCGCGTCCATGACCGACGCATCGCTGGCTCGCTCGGGGCGGGCGGCCAGCCCCACGATGGCCAGCAGCGCCGCCACGGCAGGCTCGGAGTGCAGCGGGATCTCATCTGCCGCGACCACCACGGGCACGCCCGCGGCCGACAGTGCCCGCTGGACCGCAGGGATCTGGTGCCCGGACCGGACGAGGACGGCAAGCTCGTGCCACGCGATGCCGTCGCGCACGTGTGCCAGGCGGATCTCCCGGGCGACGTGGGCCGCCTGTGCGGTGCGGCTGTCGTAGACCCGCACGTGAACCTCGTCGCGCTCGACGGGCTCGCATGCAGGCGATCGGTGCCGGCGTGCCTGCTCGACGGGAAGGCCCGCGGGCAGCCGGTCGCCGAGCACGGCGGCGGCGGCGGAACGCACGCTCGGGCCGAACCTCCTCGTCGTGCCCAGGACGGCTACGGGGGCCGGTGATCCGTCGCCCTGCGGGAACTGCTGGGGAAAGCGGAGCAGGCCGCCGACGTCGGCCCCGCGGAAGGTGTAGATCGCCTGGTCAGGGTCGCCGACCGCGACCACGCTCGCCGCCGGGCCGGCGATTGCGCGCAGCAGGGCGACTTGCAGGGGGTCGGTGTCCTGGTACTCGTCGACGTAGATCGCGGAGTACCGCGCATGGAGCATCGCCTGGACTCCGGGATCGCTGGCACGCGCGAGTGCCTGCACCAGGAGTTCGGAGTAGTCCATGACGTTCTCCAGGAGCATGACCTCCTGCTCCTGCCTGGCCAGTTCGCCGATGGCCACCCACGCGGGCCGAGACGCCTCTCGCCCGATGCGCTGCAGGGCCTCGCCGTCGAGGTCGAACTCCCGGGCCCGGGAGAGCACGGCACGTACCTCGTTCGCCAGGCCCAGGGTCGGCAGTGCGGCCTCGAGGTCGTCGGGCCAGCTCACCGAACCGTCTTCGACCGCGCCCTGCAGGAGGACTCGGATGCGCACGTCCTCCTCCGCGCCAGACATGAGACGGGGCGGATCCAAGAACCCCTCGGTCGAGCCGGCAGCGCGCACGAGCGAGTAGGCGAAGGAGTGGAAAGTCGCCACGGCAGGGACGAGGCCGCCCCCCACGCGGGCCGCGACCCGGTCGCGCAGCTCGGTGGCGGCCTTGCGGCCGAAGGTCAGCGCGAGGACGGATGCAGGCGTGCTGCTGCCATCGGCAAGGCGCGAGGCGATGGCCTCGACGATGGTGGTCGTCTTGCCCGTGCCGGGCCCGGCCAGTACGAGAAGGGGGCCGCTGCGATGGGCCACGACACGCTGCTGCTCGGCATCGAGCCGGGGCGCAGGCGCCGGCGGGGCCGGCGCGGTGTCGAGGAGCCATTCCATGGTCTATTGCTACCAGGCCGGTGCGACATGCGGCATGCACCTGCCGGCTCCGCTCCCCCGCGCCGGCGGTGTGGAACGATCGACCGGTGAGCGGGGACGTCGTGGCCAGCGGAGGCGACTCCGCCGACGCCGTCGAAGCCACTGAAGCCGCCGACGCCACTGAAGCCGCCGAAGCCGCCGAACCAGTCCACACCGTCATCCTCGAGGACGGCGTCGTCCCGCCCCGGGTGCGCAGACCCCTGGACCTGGCCCGGTTCGTGGTGGCCGTCGTCGCCACCGGCGCGATCGTGCTGCTCGCCTGGCTCGCCAGCCGAACAGCCGAGGGCCTCGAGAACGACATCATCTCGGGGGCATCGAAGCTGCCCAGCCTCATCGTGCTTGCCCTGAACATCATCGGGGGCATCGGAACGCTGGGCCTGCCCATTGCGGTCGCCATCACCTTGATCGTCCGCAAGCGGGTGCGTCAGCTCTTCGACGCGCTCGTGGCACTGCTCATCACCGTGATCCTCCTGACCGCGATCACCTCGGTCATCGCGGCAGCAGACCTGCCCGAGCTCCAGGCCGCACTGTCGGGCTCGACCAGCGCGAGCAGCACGTCGACAGCCCCTATCCTCGGCGGCCTGGTCGCGTTCGCGACAGTCGCGCGACTGCTCAGCAGGCGGCCGTGGAATGCCTTCGCCGTCGTCGTCATCGGCTCGATCGCGATCGTCACTGTCCTCAGCTCGAACATCGCACTCGCCGGCGTCGGCATCTCGATCACCAGCGGCTGGGCAGTTGGCCTCCTGACGCGCTACGCGGTCGGCACTCCCACGACCCGCCCGACCGGCCCCGAGATCGCAGCGGCGCTCGCACGCTCGGGATACAGCGTCACGATCCTGCGCGGGCAGGAGTCGACCAGCCGCGGACGGCGCTATGTCGCGTCCACGACCGAGGGCGTCCCCCTGATCGTCACCGTCCTCGACCGGGACATGGAAGGGGCGGGCCTTGCTCGCGCCATCTGGACGAGCCTGCGACTGCGCGACGACTCCACGTCGTCGTCCTTCAACATGCGCGCAGCCCTCGATCACGAGGTCCTCATGGGCTACGCCGAGCAGGACGCCGGCGCGCCCGTCCCACGGCTGCTGGTGGCCACCGAGGTCGGCCCGGATTCCAGTCTCATCGCACATGAGTGGGTGCATGCCGAGCACTTCGCCGACGTCGACTCCTCAGCACCCCTGACCGACGACGACCTGCGCCAGGCCTGGCAGGCGATCAAGGTCCTGCATTCCCACCAGGTGAGCCACCGATCCCTCACCGCACGCCACCTCCTTCGAGATCCCCAGGGCAAGGTGTGGCTCATCGGAGGTGCCCGCGGAAGCGTCGCCGCGGGCGATGTCGCCCAGCGCATCGACATCGCCGAGCTCTTGTCGACCCTCGCGATGCTCACGGATGTCGACCGTGCGATCTCCACCGGCCTCGACGTACTCGGCGAAGCGGGCCTGGCGCGCGCCCTGCCTGCCCTGCAGCCCGTGGCGCTGTCGCGGCCCACCCGCAAGGCCTTGCGCGCCCACAAGGGCCTGCTGGTGTCCTTGCGCGATCGCCTGCTCGAGATGACCCAGGGCAGCGACGTCCAGCAGATCCAGTTCGAGCGCATCAAGACGCGCACGCTCGTCATGATCATCGTCGGCTCCATCGCCGGCTATGTGCTGCTGTCCCAGCTCGCCGAGGTCGACCTCGTGCATCTGATGGCGACCGCGAACTGGTGGTGGGTCGCCGCGGCACTCGGCTTCAGCATCGCCACGTACTTCGGCGCGGCATGGTCGCTCTCCGGCTTCGTCCCCGAGCACCTGCCCCTGCATCGCACCGTGGCGGCACAGGTCGCAGGCGACTTCGCGACGCTCGTCTCGCCCCCGACCATCGGCGCCATCGCCATCAACGTCCGCTTCCTGCAGCGGGCCGGCCTGCACCCGGCACTCGCGGCAGCGAGCGTGGGCGTCTCGCAGGTCATGGCTTTCGTCTTCCACATCCTGCTGCTGTTCGCCTTCGGCATCGCGGCGGGCACCCAGTCCGACCTCACCTTCGACCCGCCCAAGTGGATCGTCATCGGCGTCATCGCCGTGGCGCTGGTGATCCTGGGCCTGCTGGCGATCCCGGCGATCCGCCGCATGATCGCCAAGCGCATCGGCCCGATGCTCAAGCAGGTCGGCCCGCGCCTGGTCACCGTGGCCCAGCGGCCGCTCAAGCTGCTCGAGGGAATTGGCGGAATCCTGCTGCTGAACCTCGCCTACATCGCCGTGCTCTACGCAAGCGTGATGGCCTTCGGCGGGAGCATGGCCATCGCGGTCGTCGCAGTCGTCTACCTCGCCGGCGCCACGATCGGCCAGGCGGCACCGACGCCCGGCGGCCTGGGCGCTGTCGAGGCAGCACTCGCCGCCGGCCTGACCGCGGGCGGCCTCGATGGCGGCATCGCGGTGTCGGCCGTGCTGCTCTACCGGCTGGTGACGTTCTGGCTGCCCACCATCCCGGGCTACTGGTCGTTCAACTGGCTCACCAAGAAGGGCGCGCTCTAGCCCTCGACACGCTGGCACCTGCCGAAGCGGCCTGCATCCAGCAGGCCTCGCTGGCAGACTTCCAGCATGACTGAGCACACTGAGCCCACGCCCACCATCACCCCACTCGACAACGGCCCGCTGCAGGTATCCGGCCGCGTGCACGTGGTCGCGCCCGATGGCACCGAGATCCGCGACGCCGAGAGCATGTACCTGTGCCGCTGCGGCCATTCCGCGAACAAGCCGTTCTGCGACGGCAGCCACAAGCGCGAGGGCTGGACCTCGGCCTAGGGGCCATCAGTCCGGGCCAGTAGCCCGGGCTACTCGGCAAGCAGGCAGACGGGAGCCCCCGCCGGAGGCTGGCGGGGGCTCCCCTTT